>DASVGM010000069.1:0-8877 GCA_036379555.1 Pirellulales bacterium
AATAGCGGATGATCTTCTTCACCATCCGAAGGAGGCGGATGGGGTCGTGGATTCGCCGCGTTTTCCCCACTTAGCCTGCCGTCTTATTCACCATCCAGGCGAGCTGGATGGGGCCGAGAGCGCGACATCAAAACTAGCGCGTCGTGTTAAGCGTGAGCGCGAAACCGGGTTCGACGAAGCTTTACTCGCAACAATCGGGAGATCGGCATGTGCCGGGTAAGTTTGGCGTGTATCATCGTGGGGTTGTTCCTCGCCCCCGCGCGCGCCGCGACCGCGCCTGTGGAGCGGCGCGCAAGTGAGTTTCACGAAAACATCGCGCCGCTTCTGCAAAAGTTCTGCGTCGATTGCCACGGCCAAGGCACCGTCACGGCCGACGTGGCGTTTGATCGGTTCGCCTCCGACGCCGACCTGCTGGCGAGCCGCCCGCTGTGGTCGAAGGCGCTCAAGCAATTGCGCGCGGGACTCATGCCGCCGCAAGGTGAAGAGCGGCCGTCGGCCGACGAAATCGAACGCATCGCAAGTTGGATCAAGGCCGCCGTCTTCGAGATCGATCCGCAAAACCCCGATCCCGGTTTGGTGACGGTGCGGCGACTGAACCGCGTCGAATACCGCAACACCATTCGCGACCTGGTCGGTGTCGAGTACGACACGTCGGGCGAGTTTCCCGCGGACGACAGCGGCCACGGCTTCGATAATATCGGCGAGGTGCTCAGCGTCTCGCCGCTGCTGCTGGAGAAATACGTCGCCGCCGCCGAAGCCATCGTGAAGAAGGCCGATGAAAAACGACTCCTGCCGCGTGACATTCCTGCAGCCGCCGCCGACCGGCCTCAATTCGCCCTTGACGTGCTAACCGCCTTCGCCAAGCGCGCCTTTCGCCGCCCGGCCGACGCGCATACCATCGAGCGGCTGCTGGCTCTGGCGCAAAGCGTCGCCGAGCAACCGGGCCGCGACATCAAAGCCGGCATCAAAACCGCGCTGACGGCCATGCTGGCGTCGCCGCGGTTTTTGTTTCGTGAAGAGGCGGCCGAACCCGCGCCGCCGGGCGTTCACCCGCTCGTCGATGAATGGTCGCTCGCCTCGCGGCTGTCGTATTTTCTTTGGTCGACCATGCCCGACGAAGAACTGTTTCGCCTGGCCAATGAGCATAAGCTGCGCGGCGATCTGCCAAATCAGGTGCGCCGCATGCTGGCCGACGCGCGCTCGAAAGAATTGGTGCGGCAGTTTACCGGCCAATGGCTGCAAGCCCGCGATATCGACTCGGTGACGATCAACGCCTTCGCGGTGATCAGCGGCGACCGGCCGCCCGACCTTGAAGCGGAGAAACGCCGTACACGCTTCCGCGAGCTGCGCAGCCGGCCTTTTGAGAGTTTAACGGCGGCGGAAAAGGCGGAGATGGACGCGATGCGGGCCGCCTTCCGCGGCGGTGCTCGACGTTTCCGGCAGTTCGAGCTTGATGGCGAGCTGCGCCGCGCGATGCGCAAAGAAACCGAGATGGCCTTCGCCCATGTGCTTGGCGAAGACCGAAGCTTGCTGGAGCTAATTGATTGCAATTACACGTTCTTGAACGAGAAGTTGGCCAAGCACTACGGCATCGAAGGCGTCGAGGGAAGCGAAATGCGTCTGGTGCAGTTGCCGGCCGACAGCCTGCGCGGCGGCGTTTTAACGCAAGGCACCGTGCTGGCCGTAACGTCGAACCCCGACCGCACTTCGCCGGTGAAGCGTGGCCTGTTCCTTCTGGAAAACCTGCTCGGAACGCCCCCGCCGCCCCCACCGCCCGACATTCCGCCGCTGGAGGACGCGAAGAAACAGCTTGCCGATCGCGCGACGTTGCGCGAGCAGCTTGAGCTGCACCAACGCGAGCCGCTGTGTCATTCCTGCCATAATCGTCTCGACCCGCTCGGGCTGGCTCTGGAAGAATTCAACGCCTTGGGCATGCTGCGCGAGGCCCGCCCCGATCGCGCGATCGATACTTCCGGCACGCTGCTGACCGGCGAATCTTTCAAGAACCTTCGCGAGTTGAAGCGCATTCTCGCGACCGACCGCCGCCGCGACTTTTACCGCTGTTTGAGTGAAAAACTACTCATTTACGCCTTGGGGCGCGGGCTGGAGGATGTCGATGTTGATACCATCGACCGGCTTGTCGAACGTCTCGATCAGGAAAAAGGCCGTGCATCGACGTTGATATTTGGTATCATCGAATCCGTCGCGTTCCAACGACGCCGGGCTGAACCTGTCAGGAGCGAACCATGAACCATCGTGCTTTCCATCGCCGGCATTTTTTACGGGGCGTCGGCGCCGCCGTCGCGCTGCCGGCCTTTGAATCGCTGTCGGCGGCCAGGCTGTTTGCCGCCGAAGCGCCTGCGGCGTTGGCCACCACGGCCAGCGGCGCGCCGCTGCGCACGGCGTTCGTCTTCTTTCCCAACGGCGCCATCCCCGACGCCTGGTGGCCGCGGGGCGAAGGAAGCGATTTTGAATTCAGTCGCACGCTAGAGCCGCTTGAGCCGCTGAAAGACTTTGTGCAGGTCATGGGCGGTCTCGACCATAAAAACGCCGAAGCGGGGCCCGACGGCGCGGGCGATCACGCTCGTGGCGGCGGCACTTTCTTGACCGGTGTGCGATTGAAGAAAAGCGCCACCAATATCCGGGCGGGCGTTTCCATCGACCAGGTTCTCGCTCGTGAAGTGGGGCGGTGTACGCGGTTGCCCTCGCTGGAACTGACGTGCGATTCCGTGCGCAAGTCGGGCGTCTGTGATTCGGGCTACGCCTGCGCTTATCAGTTTAATCTTTCCTGGAGCTCGCCCACGACGCCCATGACCCCCGAGGCGAACCCGCGGTTGGCGTTCGAGCGGCTGTTTGGCGAAGGGCCGCCGGGCGAACGCCAGGCCAATGCCGAACTGCGGCGGCAACGGCAGCGGTCGGTGCTCGACTTCGTGCGCGAAGACGCGCGCGCCATGCGGCGGCGGCTCAATGCCCGAGACAATCAAAAACTCGACCAATACCTGACCGGCGTGCGCGAGTTGGAAGCGCGCATCACGAAGGCGGAGTCGTTCGCCGAACCGGCCGATCCGGGCATCGACGCCCCGGCCGGCGTGCCGAAAGACTACGCCGAGTACGTGCAACTCATGTACGACATGTTGCTGTTGGCGTTTCAGAGCGACTCCACGCGCGTCGGCACGTTGCTCTTGGCGCACGACGGCAGCAACCGCTCGTTTGAAGACATTGGCATTTTAGAGGGCCACCACGAGCTGACGCACCACCAGAACCGTCCCGACTGGATTCAAAAGGTGGCGGAGATCGATCTCTGGTACGCGCGGCAGTTCGCCCGGTTTTTGAGCCGGCTGCGCGAGACGACCGACGTCGACGGCAATTCGCTGTTGCACAATTCGATGATCGTCTACGGCGGCGGCAACGCCGACGCCAACCGTCACACGCACCGTAACTTGCCGATTCTGCTGGCGGGCGCCGGCGGCGGATCGCTGCAGGGCGGCCGCCACGTCCATCACGGCTCGCAGCCGGTCAGCAATCTGTTTCTCAGCCTGGCCGACCGTTGCGGGGTGAAAAACCTCGACCAGTTCGGAGATTCGACCGGAAGGTTGGAAGATATTTGAGGGCTACTTGAACTTCTAAATAACTTTGCGTGATGTTCGGAAAAGGAGGATGGGCCTCGACTCGGAGGTCATGTTGCGCCCAGTAACTCGCGCGTTATTTCGCTTCCGCATCGCGACGCTGCTCGCCCTCGCGCCGAGCATGGCGATCGCATCGGCATTGTGGGCGGGCTATGCGGGTCGGCCGCTCATTGATCGCGCAACGCTTGGAAACTTGAGTATTGGCCTGACGGGGCTCGTAAGCGTGCTGCTTGTCTTGTGCGTCAGTGATTCAGCGAAGGGGCGCCAATCATCGCCCCTCATGAGCGCGGCGTTGGTCGGTGCGGTCGCAGGGGCCGCGGTGAATTTCTACGTCGTCTATTTGCTTGCCAGTTCAGGCGCCCTTCCCGCGCTGGTGATGAACGAAGACCTGTGGGGACGCTTGGAAATTCCGGGTATCATCGTGCGGGTCGGAGCGGGCGCAGCGTTCGGCGTGCTCTGTTCAGCGGCTCGGTCAGCCTTGGGCCGGCTTGATCGGCCGAGTCAATGTGACTGACCCAGTGCCTACCGCCGCAAAGTGAGATTTAAATCTGATTCGCCGGTGCCGCGATTGTCTCGAATAATTCGATATCAGGCGCTGCCGGCTGCCGGGCCAGTTCACGTTGCGCTGCATGGTTGCCTGGGCCAGTTACCGCCTGTTAAGATAATACTGTGAAAACAATCATTCGGAACACTGCTGATCTTGACGGAAACGATCGCACTTTGCTCGAACGGCTTCTTGGCGAGCGATTGCGCGACGACCAGCGACTCGTGATCGGCGTTGTTGATCGGCAAAGTCGCGGCGAGCCCGCGCGTCAAACGCACGCCGCCAGGGCTGAGGCGCCGATCTTGCCGGATTGGTGCGACGTCTATGAGGGCCTGTCCGATGAGGAGATTGCCGAGTTGGAACGAGTCATTCTTCAGCGGGCGGATCTCAGCCGCCCCTCGTAGCCGGCAACGGCACTCCAGCACGGTCGGACGCTGGTGACGGGCAACACGGCGCATTTCTCATGGATACCGGGGCTCACCTTGCAGAACTGGCGCATTCCGTGAGCGGCCAAGTGCGGGCTATTCAGATTTGCCCGCGTGAAAACAGGTCAAAAATCCTTGCGCGACGTATAAAAGCAACCCAGCCCGACCACCACGGCGATAAAGGCGAGGTTGCTCCATATAGGCATCCAGATATCGAGCTTGGGTCGGGCGGCTTGCAGATCGTTGGTCACACCCACCGTGGCGCTTTCGCTGCCGGTCAGTAAATAGGCGGCCACGTTGCTCATTTCGCCCGGCTTGGGAAACACCGTGTAGATCGGCTGAACGCCAAACAGATAGACCTTTTCCAGCACGCTCAGGTCCGGACGCCGGCGGTCGGCCACCTGGCCCGTGGAAAGATCGTAAGCGGTCACTCGCGTGAAGCGGTCGGCCAGCAGCAAGCGGTCGCCGGAGAACGAGGCCGCGGAAAGATCGCCCTGCCCGCTGATCGGCAGCGCCAGCGGTCGCTTTCCCGCCGCGTCGTACATCCACAGGCGGCGGTTGTGAAAGAGAACCGCGAACGTCTTGCCGTCGGCAGAAACATCGGCGAAGCGCGGCGCGTTCTTCGCTTCGGGGCGAAAAGTTTCCTGTTTTTCCAACCGTGCGGAATCAAAAATGTCGATCTCGCCGTTGGCCCGCGCGAGCAGTACCCGGCCGCCGCCAATGGCGACCACTCCGGAAAGGTTTTCGGCCATTTCGCGGCTGGCGCGTTGCACGTAGCGGCCCTTCGCATTGGGCGACAGCACGCGCAGCGTCTGCGTGTCGAACAGCGCGATTTCATCGTTGGCGCGATCGATGGCGGCGGACAGCGGCGTGCCCAGACGCAGGTTGCCGCCGGCGGCCGTAAAGCGGCTTCCCTCGGCGGATGGCACGCTGAACCCAAACACTTTCGCCGGCGGCTCGGTGGCAACCGGATCGCCCGTAAGCTTGCTCAACCCCCGCGGTGTGACGGCGAGAAGTGTTCCCTGTCGGTCGACCAAAAGCACGGCCGTGCCGACGGGCGCCGCGATGCCTTCTTGTCGCTCCCAATCGCCCTGTTTTGTGCCAACCACCAACGCGTTGTCGGTGGGCATAAAGCCGAATTGCCGCGCCGTCGCCGGCAGCGCCAACAAGCGCTCATGTTTGGCGTCGTAAACCGGGCCGATCATCGACAGTATCAGACCCGGCGGACGCGGCGCGAGGTCTTGCTCGCTGCTTTTCAGCACCTCTTCCCATGCCGAGTTTGTCGTCTGCCAGTGAAAGATTTCCGCGCGTTCATTCACCGCGATCAACCCATCCGCCGCCGGCACCAGTTTGATCAGCCGCTCGGGGTTGAGAAACAGCGGTTCGATCAAGCCCTTGACGGAACCGACGCCAAAGCAGGCCGCCCAAAACAACACGGCCATCACAATCGAAACAATCGCGTTACGCCAGATGACGCCCGCCAGGCTCGAAACGGCATAGTAGACCGCGAACAGGAAAACCAACACCGGAATGACCAGCAATATCCGTTGGTTCCACTCGCCCCAGCGCAGCCCGGCGATCAGCCAGAGTCCGAGCACCACGTAACCGCCGTTCAACAGCACGAACATGCAGCCGCCGAGGTACTTCGTCAAAAACAAAAGCGAGCGCGAAATCGGTTTGCTCAACAACAGGTCGATGGCGCCCGGTGAATAGGTTTGCGGAATGATCGACGCCGTGACCAGAACGCCCGCGAACACGCCGATGACGCTGCCAAAAAACCACTGTAAGACATGCACCGCGGCGGCGATCACGTCGTGCTTGGCCAGGGGCATCGCCGGGGCGCGCCACCAGAAATAAGTGATGGCCACGGCCTTTTCGCGGCTGGCGGCGATCTCGGCCGGATAGGCCGCTTCCAGCAGCAACCGATTGAGCCGCGACACGTCTTCGTCGTCGAGTCGGTCGATGCCGCCGGCCAGCAGCTCGCGCGCCTCGTCGTTAAGCGTGATGCCCGACCAGGCTTGGGCATTATAGAGCTCGCGTTTGCCGATGACGGTATTCAACTCGCCTGGCAAGCGAAAATAAATCGCCCCCGGCCAACTCGCCTGCGGCGAGGGCTCGCCTTGCGGCGCAAGGTCGGCTTTATAGTCGTCGCTGAGCAGCGTCCAGATTTGCTTGCCCGGCGAAGGCGGCGCGGCGGCCTGTTGCCGCTTGATTTTGTCAATCAAGGCTTTGCCGTCGGTAATGTCGTTGGCGGTGAAGACGATGCCGGTTCGCTCCTTGATGCCGACGGGCGCCAGCGCCGCCAACACCAGCGTGCTCAACACGAGCAAAATCCACAGCACGCGCGAGGCCATCGCTTCGCGGAACGAGTCTTTGAGAATCGCCAAATAGGGTCTCATCGCCGCCAGCCTCCCACGGCGGCCGTGGCGCCGCGTGCCGATGTGCCTTGTGCCGAACCATCACCTTTCCGCACGGTATCCAAAAACGCCTCTTCCAAGGTTTTCCGCCCCGGCGACATGGAAACAATGCTCACGCCGCGCGCTCGCAGGGCATCGACATGGCGATCGATGGCGGCCTGATCGGCCGCGGTGAGAGAAACGCGCACTTGACCATCGTTGATCGCGGCCAAAGGCACGGCCGCGCCAAGCTGAAGCACGGCGCGAATGTCGGCCTGGTTGCCGATGAGCGTCCAGGTCACTTCCAGTTCGGCCTGGGCGGTGATGGCATCGATGGGGCCGACCCGTTCGACCAGCCCGTGAACGAGAATCGCCACGCGGTCACACACCAACTCGATCTCTTGCAGCAGGTGGCTGTTGATGAAGATGGTTTTGCCCTCGTCTTTCAATCGCCTCCAGAGCGCGCGCATTTCCGCCCGGCCGACGGGATCGACACCGTCGTTGGGCTCGTCGAGAATCAAGAGTTTGGGGTCGTGCAAGAGCGCCTGGGCCAGCCCCAATCGCTGCAACATGCCTTTGGAATACTTCTTCACGCTGGTCTTGCCCCACTGGCCGAGGCCAACCAGATCGAGCAGCGCCGGCCGGCGGCGTTTGATTTCGCCGAGCGACAGGCCGCTCAGTCCGCCGTAATACTCCAAGGCCGTGTTTCCGGTGTGGTGGGCCGGAATGCGGTGGTTTTCGGGTAAATAGCCGACCTGCCGGCGTCCTTTGCGATGACCGGGCGGGTAGCCGAGCAACGAGGCGTTGCCGCCCGATCGGCGCACGATGCCCAGCAGCACTTTGATGAGCGTCGTCTTGCCCGCCCCATTTGGCCCCAGCAAGCCGAAGATTTCGCCCGCCCCCACTTGAAACGTCACGCCGCGTAGCGCCTCGACGCGCCGCCGGGCGAACACGCCGTCGCGATAGGTTTTGCGTAACTCGTGGATGTCGATGACAGGTTCAACGGCCAAAGGCGGTGTTTCCTGAGAGGTTGTGATCGTGGTTCTAGTCAGCGCGGCGCATCTCGCCGGTCAAGCTCCGCGAATACTTCAGCCAACGACAAAGCAAAGCCTGGCAACACCGCCGCGCCGTCAAGATAATCGTTTTCGCCCAGTTGTTCAAACTCGGTGAGCGAGCGATATGCCGTCGTGGAGCGTCGTTCAGGATCGATCTCCCAGACGAGATCGACGCCCGCTTCAAAATAAAGCCGCCGCTTTTCGGCCATCTCGATCGGCGTGTTGCCTGCGCTCAGAATCTCCACGACGATGTTGGGCGCCAACAGCGGCACGCGTTCTGGGGGCCGCCGGCCTCCGGGTAGCCGATCCCAACTGATATAGGCGACGTCCGGAATGCGAACGAGGTCGGGCATGATCTTCATCATGCCGGCTTCGCCGGTCACGTGGCCCAGATTCCGCTTACGTACAAACGCGTTCAGCAGCTCGACAATCACGCTGGCCAGCAATGATTCGGAATATCCCGCGTGCTTCTCCACCAACACGCCCGCCACCAATTCGCAAAGCACCCCTTCGCGGTCTTTTAACTCGATCACGTCTTGCACGGTGGCGCGGCCCGGCGCCGGGTTGACGCGGATTCGGTCGAGCGGCACGCCCGCCAGCGGCGCCAGCACGTCGGCAATCGTCTGGGCGAAGACATTTCTACTTGGTACGTTGGCCATGTGGCGATCTCAAGTTCGTTCGCCCTATTCTATACTCGGCCCGGCGGGAACTGAAACAGTATTGGGCTGCTGAAGACGACTCGGTATGAGGTTACACCTGCACCAGATTTCGGGGCGTTCCACTAGGGGCGGTCTGGCCTGCGCAAACGAGGCGTTGCTCGCCACGAGTCGT
>DASVGM010000070.1:0-7909 GCA_036379555.1 Pirellulales bacterium
ATCTAGCCAGTCAGTCAGCGCTCGACGGGGACAAGCCCCGATCGTGGCGGAATGAATCTAGTGTCAAACAAGCCGGGGCACGACAACCGATTTTGCGCGGGCCAAGCCTTCCCTATCGAAGGATCGTGGAACGCCACGGAGGGGCGTTCCCTACAGAGGCCGAACCAGAGTTTTTTTAGGACCAATAACGATGCTCACCTTTTCAGGCAACCAACTTCCCTCATGCGGCCTGTCGCGGCGCGCGTTCCTCAAGGTCGGCTCGCTCGGTCTCGGCGGCTTGACGTTGCCCGCGTTGTTACGTCAAAGAGCGGCGGCCAAGACGGCCGGCGCGGCGGTGAAAGACACGGCGGTCATCTTCATCTGGCAAGACGGCGGCCCCAGCCACATCGATATGTACGATCTCAAGCCGAGCGCCCCCGCCGAGTTTCGTGGTGAGTTTCGGCCCATCGACACCAACGTGCCGGGCATCCAAATCAGCGAGCACCTGCCGCTGCAAGCGCGGATCATGGACAAGTTCTCCATTCTGCGTTCGGGCACGCACACCAATCCCTCACACGGCTCGGGCGCCCAATGGATGCTCACCGGATACCCAACCACGTTGGAAGTGTACGAAAACGTCTCTCCTTCGGTTGGCTCGGTCGTCGCGCGGCTGCGCGGCGCCAACGCGCCGGGCCTTCCGGCGTATGTCACGGTGCCGCGGCACCATCACTTTTGCAAAGCGGCCTATCTCGGCGCTTCGTATGATCCGTTCGCACCCGACGCCGACCCCAACTCAGACGGCTTTCAGGTGCGCAACCTGCGTTTGCCCGGCCGCGTGGACGAAGAGCGCCTGCACCGCCGTCACGATCTGCTGGCCGAAATGGATGGTCTCCGCCGCGATCTCGACACACAAGGACTGATCGCCGGGCTTGATACGTTCTACGCCGACGCGCTGGAACTGGTCACCAGCGACAAAGCCCGGCAAGCGTTTGACATCAAGCGTGAAGACGACAAACTCCGCGACGAATACGGCCGCAACGACTTGGGCCAAAGCTGCCTGCTGGCCCGCCGGTTGGTGGAAGCGGGAGTGACTTTTGTCTCAGTTCAGGCGGGCGGCGGCTGGGACACGCACGGCAACAATTTCAGCGAATTGAAGAACAACCTTCTGCCCAAGTTCGATCGCGCTTTCAGCGCGCTGGTGAGCGACCTGGAGCGTCGGGGGCAAACGCAACGGGTGCTCGTCGTGGCGATGGGCGAATTCGGCCGCACTCCGCGCATCAACGTCGGCGCCGGACGCGATCACTGGCCGGGGGCCATGTCGGTGTTGTATGCCGGCGGCGGTTTGCGCAGGGGGCAAGTGATCGGCTCGACCGATTCACGGGCGGAGTATCCCACCTCGCGACCCTGCTCGCCCGGCTGCATTCTGGCCACGATTTATCACGTGCTCGGCATCGACACCCATCACCCCTTTTACGACGCCGCCGAACGACCGTTGCCGGTGTTGCCAGAAGGCCGAGCCATTGAAGAGTTGGTTTAAGTCTACGCCCAAAACAAGCGGCAGGCGTGGCAGACGCAAACCAGCGGCAGGTCGGCCAGCGCCGCCTGCGAAAGATGCACTTCGGCGCTGAGCTGAAACTCGGCGTGGTCGGCCAACGCGGCGGCCACCTGCTCGGGCATCAAAACCTCACGCAAGCAAAAATCGAGCAACGGCGGACGCCAATCGGCGTAACGCGCCGCCGGAGTTTCACAGGCGAACGCCATCACCAACTCGGCCACGTCGGCCTCGCTGCGCCGGTCGTCGGCCGGCTCAGTGATCGAGTCGAGCCGCGCCAACAAGCCGCGAAATTGATGCAACAGCGGCGGGGCCGTCTTCCAGACCGCGTCGAGACGGTGCAGCATCTGGCCCGGCCGTGCGGCGATGGCCGCCAAATAGGCCATCAAACGCGGCCGCAATTCTTCCATCGGCGTGATCCAGCCGCGGCGCACCACGTCGACAAAGTCGGCGTGCCACGGCGCGCCGCCCCGCGAAAGAGCGCGTGTCGTCGCGGCCAATTGCTGTAAAAGCTCAAAGCGATCAAACTCCTGCGCGAGCCGCAAATGGAGGTGCTCAAGGGCTTTCAGATCGCTCTCATAGCGGCTCATCAGTTCGCGGGCATCGTCTGAATCGATGAAGGCCACACGATCGGCGGCGGCAAACACCAGCCTGGCCCACGCTTCTTCGTCGTGGGCCAGAAACCGGTCGCGAAGCTTCGCCAGGTCGTCGCGAATCAGTTCGGTCGTCCGATCGGCGCCAGCGACCGCGTTCCAACGCCACTCGACCAGCTCCGCCAGTCCCGGCGAGGCCGGCAAGGCGTCGATCAGATCGACGCAACGGTCGCCGAGCGCCTCGATACGGTTCGCGGCCAGTTCGCGGCGGTAAAGTTCACGCAGCGGCCCACTGAAGCCGGTGCGCTTCAGCCCCGCCACCAGCCAGTCGCAGGGCGAGCGATCGCGGTCGATCTCGGGCGCTAGGGAGAGCAGCCAGTAGAGCCGCGCGCCGATACGCGCGTCGTGCGGAATCTGAGCCTGAATCTGCAGCAGCGTCTGATAAGCCCTTGGCTCGTCTTCGGCGATCGCCCACTCCCAGCACTCGTCCAACTTCTCTTCCAGCGATGTCACTGGCGCCGCGGGCGAGCGCGGCGGAGAATCCGCCGGCGGCCCGAAACGCGGTGTCTCACTCTCCGCCGGCTCTTCACTTTCAAACGGCTGCGCGGCCGCCTCTTCGTGAAACGCGCCGAACATTTCCACAAACCGCCGCACGGCGTCGTATGCTTCGCGAATGCGGCGGAATTCTTCTGGCGCATGTTCAGGCTTATAGGCCAGAATTAGGCGTGTGTAGGCGCGTTTCAGTTCGCGCGGCGGCACGTCTCGCGGCACGCCAAGAAGCTGGAACGGATCTTTGGGCCAGCGGCGCACGTCGTCGGGCAGTTCGCTCATGGAGATGCTTTTGAACTCCGGGCTGACTCTTCAATTGTTTTTTCCAGTGCGCGGATGGCCTCGTCCTCTCGCAGCAGCTCTTCCGCACACGCGCCTCGGCGGCGGGCGCGTGGGCGCGTGGGCGCACAGACCGAGTTGAGCGTGCGCCCAGACGACCTCCGCCTTCTCTTTCTTGTTGATATTGATGCCGTTTGTCATGGCGCCTCGATCGGGAAAGGGGTGGCCCGTCGATGTTGATACGCCCGCGACTCGCTGTCGCGATCCGCTGGCCGGTCGTCCGATTTGAAGATAACATCGGCGACAAACGCAGCCACGATTACGGCGATAAAAAAAAGCAGACACGCCGTCGTGATTATCGGCTGCAATTGAGCCAACGTCTCAAACAGGCTGCGCTGCGCCGGAGGCGAGCAGGTTGGCGGCGCTTCCGTGCTTGTGACGGTAATGGCCTGACAGGGAAAAGTGCCTTGATCGATGGAACTAACGCATTGCGTTAACGAATCGAGCCCCGCGCCGGGGCAATCGACTGTTTCGGTGGCGATCACGCTCAAGGCCATGTCGTGTCTGTCGCATAACGCGGCAAGACCGGCGAATAAATCCGGCTCCAACTCGACGTATCGCGGGAAGTCGCGCTCGATTCTCGCACACGGCTCTTGCCAGTTCAAAATATCTTCCCGGAGCTCGTGCAACAGTGCGAACCGGCCACTCGCGCATTCCTGAAGACGGAGGGTGAACAATCGCCGCGCGTTGCCGAGTAATTCCGCGAGCGGCGAGCCGCAATCGGATGGCAACTCGCAAGGCAAGTCCAGCGCCAACCGCAAGCCCGCCAACCGCGCGGTCAAGGCGGGCATTTCCATGCACTGCTCGGCCAGCTTTTCAAAACGCGCGTCGCGTTCGTCAGGCGGCAGCGAAAAGAACTTCGCGGCGAAATCCTCCACTTCCTCGCGCAGCAGATACTCCGCGCCCCGGCGCGCCGGGACAAACGCCGGGCTGTCCGCGTCGGCATTCAACGCCGTCAAGCCCGATGTGCGCAGCGCGCTGTCCCAACCGCCGGGCGGCATGAAATCCATGTCCGCCAATTGCTTGAGCAGGCGCGGACGGGCCTCGGCGGCAGGCGTTTCGTTGGGCAGATCGAGTTGCTCAAACGCCCAACGGTGGACAAGGTGGGATGTGTGGAAACCCGATGCCTTATCGCTCATACCAGTCACTCCCCCGGTCTTGATCGCCCTCATACCGCTCGTCGTGCGCGTCGAGAAACCGCTGCAGCGCCTCGCGGTGCCGGCCAACGGCCTCTTCATCGGCCAGTTCCATGGCGGCTTCAAAACCATCCAGCAATTGCGAAAGTTGGTCGCGGCCGGCGAGCGAAAGTTCGCGGAAAACTCGTTCGGCTCGGCGCAAGAGAAAACGGTTGACCGCCTCGTCGCGCGGATGCGTTTTCAGCTTCTTCATCTCCTCCACCGCCCGTTCGATCTGCGCTCGCGACAGCCCCTTGGCATAGCGTGTCACCAGGTGGCTCACCGTGCGGCCGGTATCGACCACGGTGGCCTCCACCTCCAGCACGCCGTTGAGATCATAGGTGAAGCGAATGTCGAGGCTTTGCTCACCCGCCGGCGCGCGCGGAATCTCGCCCACTGAAAACTCGCCCAGCAGCAGGTTCTCGTCGACGCGCCGGCTTTCACCCTGAAAAACCTTGCAGCGTATTTCCGTTTGGTTCGGCTCGACCGTGCAGACCCGCTCGACGCGGCTGACCGGAATGGTGGTGTTGCGGTTGATGATCGGCAGGAAATAACCGTCGCGTTTTTCATGTCCAAACGCCTTCGTCACCTCGACGCCGAGCGTGAAGGGGCAAACGTCCGTCACCACCAGATCGTCGACACTCGCCTGCCGGCCGATCAGCCCGGCCTGCACGGCCGCCCCCAGAGCGACCACTTCGTCCGGGTTCAATCCGCTGCGCGGCGGTTTGCCGAACATCTGAGTCACCAGATCGACAACCGTCGCCATGCGCGTGGCGCCGCCGACCAGAATGACCTCGTCGATATCGTCGCGTTTCAAGCCGGCGTCGCCCAGGGCGCGGCGGATCGGCAGATCGACACGGGCGAGAATGTGCGCGGTCCATTTGTCAAACTGCGGCCGTGTGATCGTACATTGCGGCGAATCGTCGCGCAGTTCGCCTTGCTTGTCGGGCACGCGCACCAGCGCCTCGGCCTGACGCGACAGCCTGCATTTCGCCAGTTCGCATTGCTGGATCACGCGGCCCACCAGCCGCGGCGACTCCAACTCCGTGCGTTCAAACGGGTAGCCGTGCGATTCGAGCACGCGGGCGGCGAGCGTGCGCGTGAAGTCTTCGCCCCCCAAAAAACTTTCGCCCGACGAGGCGCGGACCTCAAGCGAACCTTCAAACAGTTCGACCAGCGAGACGTCGAAGGTGCCGCCGCCGAGATCGAAGATCAAAAGCACTTTTTCTTCCCGCGCCTCATGGAAGCCGTAGGCCAGCGCGGCGGCGGTCGGTTCGTTGATGATGCGTTCGACCTGGAAGCCCGCGATGCGGCCGGCGTTGAGCGTGGCCTTGCGTTGCTGGTCGTTGAAATAGGCCGGCACGGTGATGACGGCGCGCTCGACGTCGTGGCCCAGGAAGGCTTCGGCGTCGTGCTTCAGCGCGCGGAGCACCAGGCTGGAAAGTTCTTCCGGGTTGAATTTGCGTTTGCCGAGCGTGGCGGTCCAATCGCCGCCCATATAGCGCTTGAAGAGGGCGGCGCAGCGATCGGGTTCGGTGACCTGCAGTTCTTTGGCGGCGCGGCCGACGAGCAGTTGGCCGTCGTTGTCGAGGCCGACGACGGAGGGCGTGAGCGCCTCGCCCAGGGCGTTGGGAATAACGGCGGGGCCATCGTCCGTCAGGTTGGCCACCAACGAATTGGTGGTGCCTAAGTCGATGCCGACAATCGTGTTCATAGTGGTGCAGGCAGGCGCGTGATTGGGCTACACGAGGAGCGGGCGAGCGCCGGTTCCTTGGCGGGGTGCGACCGCCCTGTCATCATGCCATGCCGCCGCGCCGTCGGCCAGGGGTTAAGGTTGTGAATCAATCCGTGACGCGCGCCGATGAATTGAATTATACAAGCGGCCCTTTTTGCCGGCGCGCCAGCGCGGCCCACTCCGGCTGGCGATAATAATGGCAGAGGGCGATGGCCAGCGCGTCGGCCACGTCGGGCGGCTCGGGAAGTTGTTTTAGCTTCAGTTCCTTTTGCACCGCACGCTGCACCTGATCCTTTTTCGCTCGACCATTGCCCGTGAGTATTTTCTTCACTTGCGTCGCGCTGTAGCTCACCACCGGCAGATTGGCCCTGGCCGCGGCCAGGCAGATGACGCCGCGCGCGTGGCCCATGAGAATGGCCGTCCGCGGCCGCTGATAATGGCTATAAAGCTGTTCCAGGGCCATCGCGCAGGGGTGAAGTTGTTCAATGACATCGGTCACACCGTCAAACAGATCGACCAGGCGCGTCACCAGCGAACGGCGATCGCCGCCGCGCACCACACCGGCTTCGCACAGACGCGGACCGCCCACGGCCACTTCCAGCACACCATAGCCGGTGGTGTTCAGTCCAGGGTCGATGCCCAGGACACGAGGCGCATACGCCGCGCCCTCTTTTTTTTCCTGGTTGTCCATGCCTGGGAAACATACGGTAGGATTGGTTCTCCACCATCGGGAAATGTATCTGTTATCAGCCGATCAGGACAGGCCATTCATCACCAAGCCGCCGACCGATTGGGCATGGTCGCGTTTCTATCACGCTGAACGCTGATCGACCAGTGGCCGACGCAGCTTAACGACTAGCATCTTGGCGGCGAGTGGTTCTACCTGGCGGATCCGATTCGAGAAATGGTTGAACGGCTTTCCCGCGCCGCGGCGGGCCGCGCAATAACGGCCGCGGTGATTCGTGCGCAATGGGGCGGGGTTGGAGCGGCTTGCATGTGCCAAAAATGGGGGATTGTCCGTGCCGCGGCGTTCGCCTTGTTATCACCCTCCGCGGCTGTCCGGCTTAAACCCCCTAATTCGCGCATGGAAAGCTGCCAGGAGCGTAAGCATCCGGCACGCATTATGCTTGCCGCTGGTCCCCGCACGCCGGGCAGCCGCTCGGTTTGCCAAGCGTTTTCTTTTTTTGAGATGGAGGTCAACATGCGTAGATGGAACATCACCGTGGCAGGTGTGGCATTGGTCGTCGGGTCGATTGCAGCAACCGCGTCGGCACAATCCAATCGCGGCCGATACGAGGAACAGCAAGCTCAACGCGGGCAGTACCGGCAGGGCGGTCAATCGAATAATCGCCAGGCGTCGCGGCTCCGCTCCAACCGCGACTCAGATCAGCGCTATTCCGTGCAACGAGCGCCGGGCCAGGCGCAGGGAGAGGAGCTGACGGACCATCAAATCGCCAATTGGCTTTTGGTCGACAATCGCGCTGAGATTCAATTGGCACGTCTGGCTCAAGAAAACGCATCGTCCGACGAGGTGAAAAAGCTCGCCAAACATTTAATTGAAGAGCACGCGCAGACGGTGGAAGACCTGCAAGAATTCGCCGGGCAAGGCCGCGGGAGTCGCCAGCAGACGCAGGGATTGAACCTTGTGCGACTCAAGCAGCAGCTTGGGCAGCAATGTGTCGCGTCGGCAGAAGAAGAATTGAACCAAAAGGATGGCGCCGAGTTTGACAAGTGTTTTGTGGGCATGCAGATCGCCATGCACATGCAAATGCTCGACACGCTCAAGGTCTTCAGTCGCTATGCTTCAGAGGAACTCGACGAGATCATCGAAGAGGCCGAGCAAACCAATGAAGAGCATCTGGAGCGCGCCAAAAAGCTCATCAAGCAGCTCGATGACGATCACGACTCGGCTACCACCGGTAAACGCAACGGCTCGCATCGCGAGCGGTCGTAATCTCATCACGTGTTTTGTCAGGCGCGCAGGTCG
>DASVGM010000071.1:0-5895 GCA_036379555.1 Pirellulales bacterium
CCCATCCTCCGGTGGCGCCGACTGTCTCATATTTGCCCGTGTGCGGTATAGACGGCACTAGCGCGGCGGTGGAAAATCGCTCTTGTTGCCGACTTTCACGTTGACCTGAAGTGTTTGCCCATTGCGAAAAACCTCAACGGGAACCTCTCTGCCGACTTCGGTCAGGCTCACCAGATAGACAAGGTGCGTGTCGTTTTCCACACGCACGTCGTTGAAGCGTAAGACGACGTCGCCGCGTTGCAGGTGAGCGGCCTCGGCCGGACCGCCGGCCGTCACACCGGTGACGTGCGCGCCACGCCTGCGCCGTAGACCAAGCTTGAGCGCCACCGGAGTGGTGAAACTCCGATCAAGAGTGACGCCCAAGAAAGCGCGCACCACGCGACCGCGTTCCACGAATTGACGCACGACATGCATCGCCGCGTTGATCGGAATGCTAAAGCCGATGCCCTCGTTGCCCCCGGAATTGCTGGCGATGGCCGTATTGATGCCGATCACCTCGCCACGGAGGTTGATCAACGGGCCGCCGCTGTTGCCGGGATTGATGGCCGCGTCGGTCTGCATGAAATCTTGCAACGAAACGTCGTCGCCCAACTCAAGATCGCGACGGCCCTTCGCGCTAATGATGCCGTACGTAACGGAATGGCTGAGGCCGAACGGGCTGCCCACCGCCAGCACAAAGTCGCCAATTTCCACGTTGGTGGAATCGCCCAGCCGCGCGGGCACCAGGTCGGACGGCGAAACGGCCATTAAGGCCACGTCCGTATCGGGATCGTCCCACTTTTTTTGCGGGCGCAAATCACGGCCATCCGAAAGACCGATGTAAATGTCTTTGAGCTGCGCGCCTTTGATGACGTGTCGGTTGGTGAGCACAAACGTGCGGCCTTTATACTCAATAATCACGCCCGAACCGGCTTCTTCGACCAACTCATGCTGGCCGCGTTGCTTGTTGGCCGGCTCGGGCTTTTCGGCCTTGATGTGAACGACGGTCGGCCCCACGAGCTTGACCACCGTCTTCAGCACGTTGAACTGCGGCTCCAGCGCGTCCACCCGCTCGTTGAGCGATTGGTACAGCGCCCCGCGCTGCTCGATGGTGATCGGCTCTTCACCGTCACGGGCACCGCCCACGGCAAAAACCAGGGCGGCGCCCAATGAGGTTCCGCTGAAAAACAACGCCAAAGCTACCAACCAACGCCGGAGTGTCATGCAAGGCATTGTTATCTAGTCACGGCAAAGAATCAAGAAACATCGATTTCGATATCGTTGATCGAGAGTTCCACGTCGCCACCGCCGTCGGTGAGCCGGCCCCAATCGGCCTCCAAACCGCCGACCGAACCGTGTCGCTCAGCGTCGCGCTGGCATTCGATGCACAAAGTGGCATACGGCAGGGCGTTGAGCCGGGCCATCGGAATCTTCACCGAGCAATGCTCGCAGACGCCATAATGGCCGCTGCGAATTCGCTCCAGGGCGATTTCGATACTGGCCAACTCCCGGCTCTCGACCTCGGCCAACTGTGAGTTGATTTCATGTTGCGCCGAGTCGAGGGCGAAGTCGATGACATCGCCGGCCGTCTGCTCGCGCAGCTCTTTTAACAAGCTCAAATCTCCCGCGAGGGCCTTGCGCAGCGCATCGCGCCGGACGACCAGAATCTCGCGCATCTTCAAAATCGCGTCTTTGCGTGCCATTGGATACCTTCGACCGTACGACACTCCGCGGCAGTGAGGGTTCGGCCCCCCTTCACTCTTTGCGCAGGATGTCGCCGGCAACTAAAAAAGCCTCTGACCTGTTCACCTTCCGATTGCCGCCACACATGCTCCGCCGTAAAAAGCATTGACAGCCGCAATCACAATATAGTACGCAGGCAAACCATAAGGGGTCGGCCGAAATCGCACAATTTCCGGCCGCGCGACACGCGCCCGATAACAGTGCGTAAACTGTGTCGTTGCAACAGGTTACATCGGTCTTTCTAACCCTGAAGAACCCCTGCCCTGCAAATCACCAGATTTTGTTGATCGGACACTTTGGGCGGTGTTGGACCGCGGCGAGTGCCCTCGTCAAACGCTATCCGATAATCGACAAACTCGGCACAGATATGCAGCCGAAATCTGCGAACTTTGCCGACTGCGCCAACAAAATCGGCAAAACCCGCCGCTCTTCGCCACTTCTTTTCCGGGTGCGCGGCGGAATTCGGATGAATTCAGGCCATTTCCGGCCGCGTGAAGCTGGCTCCTGCCGAAGCCGGCTGCCAACAGCGGTTTTTGACTCTTGGCCCCCGGTAAGGTACATGCCCCATAGCCCACAACATGTGCCTGCGCCGAACGCCAGGCCGGGCCAGCACCCTCAATCGAGACAAAGGCTACGTAAACTCCATGACGTCACAACTGCTCAGGGCACCCCAGGAAAGTCTGCTCGGCCACTCCGCCACCGGCCTTCGACTGCGATTGGCCGACCACACGGGAGCAAGCCGCGTCGTCGATGTCAGCGGGGCGAAATGTACCATCGGAACCGCCGCCACCTGCACGGTGCGTCTGGCCGGCAAATCGCCCGGCCGGCGGTTCGACCCGATCGAGTGTTTCATCTTGCAGGGGCATGCGCATACGGTGGTGCGGCGGCTTGCGCCCGGCGTGCGGCTGAACGGCCGAGAGTTCACCGATGCCGTGCTGCAAACCGGCGACCGTTTGGCCATCGGCGTCTATGAGATTGAAGTGCTGCCGCCGGCCGATCGTGGCGTTGAGCCGCTTGACGAGTTGGACAAGTCCGAAAGTTTCTTGGCGGCCGAACGTGCCGCCTGGCAGGCCGATCGCGACAACCTGCACGCCGAGCTTGACGGCGCCCGGGCCGAAATCAAGCGGCTTGTCGCCGAGGGCGAGACGCATCTCCTTCGGCATCACCAAATGCAAGAAGCGCTGGCGCGGCTGCAAGATGAATGGCAAGCGGAAAAAGAGACTCAGGCGATCGAGCTTGATCGGCGGTCTGGCGATCTGGCCGCGGCCATTGACCAACTATCGAACCTGAGCCTGGCTTTCGCCGAAGCCAACTCCCAGGTGCGGCAATTGACCGCCGACATCGACCATCAAAGCGAGTTGACTTGCCAATCGCAGACCGCGCTCGACCAATTGCGCGAAGAGCTTGCTCAAGCGCGTGCCGCGTCTCAAGAACGTCAAGACGGCGAGCAATCGCGGCAAACGGCCGCCGACGAGTTTTCGCGCGAGGTCGCCGAACTGCGCGATGAGCTTGAGACGACGCGCGAGTTGCTTTCGCGCGAGCGCGCCACCTGGGAAGACGAGCGGCGTCTACACCAACTCGATCACGATGCCGTCGAGGCGGAGGGGAAGTCGCGCTGTGCCATTTTGAAACAACGGTTGGCCGACCTGACGCACGAGTTGGACGCCGCCCGACAACGCCTGGTTGAAGAACGCGAACAATGGCAACAGTCGTTGGCCGATCAACGACTGGAATCCGAACAGCGCTTGGCTGAGCTTCTGACTGAAGCCGCCGCGACCGTGATCGAACCGTCGGCCGCCCCGGAGCAAGCCGCGTTGCCGACTGAACGACAGGCCGTCTCAAACGAAGAGGCCGCCACGTCGGACGGCAGCGCTGACTTTCCTCACGCGGAGCGTGAGGGCTACTGTGGCGTTGCCAACGAAGAGGCCGCGACGCCGGACGACAGCGCTGGCTTTCCTCACGCGGAGCGTGAGGGCTACTGTGGCGTCTCCAACGAAGAGGCCGCGGCGTCGGAAGCGGAACCCGCCGTCGCGGATTCGTCAGAGAGGCCGAAGGCCATCGCCGCCGGTGACGCGCCGACGCGCTCGGAAGCGAACGATGAAGCGGTCGCCTTGCAGGCCCCGTCATTGGCCGCGCCGGCGACAACAGCCGACCTGCTGAGCCGATTTGGCCTGTCGCCGGGGTATGATGATTCAGAGCCGCCCGCCGCCGGCTCTGCGACGGAACCCAGCGAGGGCGCGCGGCAAACGAATGGGGACGCGACGCCGCACCGCGATGAAGACGATTCCATCGACTCGTATATGGCGCAACTCATGGCGCGCTTGGGCCGCGCCCCCTACAGCCCGCCTCGCGTCGATGAGCCTCAGGCAACCACGGTCGCACCGACGCGGCCCGATCCGGAACCTGTTGCGCCGGTCGACGCGCCGGCGGAGCCGAAACTGCGCGACCCAAGTGAAATGGGGCGACGCGCGCCGGCTCCGGAGCGCGCGGCCGATCTTTCAGCGATGCGCGAAATTGCCAACCTCAACGCACGAGCGGCGATCGACACTCACGCGCGCGGCAACCTGGTCAAGACCTGGCTCAGCAAAGCGGCGGTCATGGTGCTTGGCCTGGGCGCGGCCGGCGCGGAAGCCTGGTTTGCCGTGGAAGGCAACGATACGGCGTCCTATTTTATCGTTCCCTGTTTCATGGTCGCCCTGTTTTGGGGTTGGCAGTATCTGGCCATGTCGAAGCGGCTGAATCAAAGCCGCGATGAGGTGGTTGGAGAGAAAGATCAGGTTGACACGGAGGAGACAACGAATCAAGAGTGAAGCATCGGCGCGTTGAGGCTAAAAAAAGCCGTTCCCTGCCACGTGACGCGGTTGGCGGATGGCCTTTCCAGGCCGTCCAGAAGCAGACGGGACGGCCTGGCCCGGCCAGCCTCCCAAGGCGCCGCGCTTTCTACCCCAGCGCTGCGACGACCAAATCACCAACCTGCTGCGTCGAATGGCCCATTTTGCCGGCCGCTTGGCTTTTCATCTTGGTACCGGTGACAACCTTGATGGCCTCCAAAACGCGGCGTCCGGCTTTGGGCTGCCGAGTGTGCTCCAGCAGCATGGCCATGGCATTGATGGCGGCAATCGGATTGATAACGTGCTGTCCGGTGTATTTGGGAGCGCTGCCGCCCATCGGCTCAAACATGCTCGTGCCGCCGGCATCGGGGTTCAAATTCGCGCCGGCGGCCACGCCCATGCCGCCTTGCAGAATGCCGCCCAAGTCGGTGATGATGTCGCCAAACATGTTGGTGGTGACAATCACGTCGTAATATTCCGGATTTTTCACCATCCACATACAGCAGGCGTCGACGTGGTTGTAATCGGCCTTGATGTCGGGATATTGTTTGGCGACGTCTTGAAACGTGCGCCACCATAGGTCGTGGCCATAGGTCAAGACGTTGGTCTTGGCCACGAGCGTGAGCATCTTCTTGGGATTGTTCCGCCGCCGTGTGTACTCAAACGCCCAGCGAACGCAGCGCTCGCAGCCTTTGCGCGTGTAGACGGCCGTTTGGCTGGCCACCTCGTCGGGCGTGCCTTTTTTCAAAAACCCGCCGACGCCGCAATACAAATCTTCGGTGTTTTCTCGCACCACGACAAAGTTGATGTCGTCAGGCCCTTTGTCTTTCAGCGGTGTTTCGACGCCGGGAAAGAGCTGCACCGGGCGCAAGTTGATGTATTGGTCGAGCTGGAAGCGCAATTCCAGCAGCAATCCTTTTTCAAGCACGCCGGGCGTTACGTCGGGATGCCCGACGGCGCCCAAATAAATGGCGTCGAACGTGCGCAGCTCATGAACCGCGCCGGCCGGCAGAATCTCGCCGGTGCGCAGATAACGCTCGCCGCCAAAATCGTAATGCTCAAGCTCATACTTGAAGTTTTCCTGCGACGCCACGGCCTCCAGCACCTTGAGACCTTCAGCCGCTACTTCCGGCCCCGTGCCATCGCCACCAATAACCGCAATTTTCATGGACCTAACCTTCTCTTGGCAAGCAAAGCGACGATTTTAACCGCTTGCCGCGGAAAAGTCCAAGGCCGCCCAATCATCAGCTAATCTGGCTCGCGTCTTCGCCGAAGGTCACGTCGCGCACGTAATGAGAGCGGTTTTCGGATCGCCACTTAGAGGCTATCCGAAAACTCGGAT
>DASVGM010000072.1:0-5983 GCA_036379555.1 Pirellulales bacterium
TCGAGCGCCAACAAATCGACGCGCGGCGTTTCGATCGGGATTTCGTCGGCCTCGATCTCCACACGCCGATGGCCGCCGCCATGGCGCAGCCGCCGTTTCCGGCGTGCCCGTTCGACCAGAATGCGGCGCATGGCCTCCGCCGCGGCGGCGAAGAAGTGCCGGCGGTTTTCCCACGGCTGGCCGCCGTCGCCGATCAGCCGCAGGTAAGCCTCATGCACAAGCGCCGTGGCTTGCAGCGTTTGCCCCGGCCGCTCGCGGGCCATTTGCGCCGCCGCCACGCGACGCAATTCCTCGTAAACCAGCGGCAGCAACTGCTCGACAGCTTGCGAATCGCCCGCCGACGCCGCCGCCAACACACGGGTGATTTCGGAGTCGGGATCGTGACGTTCGACCATAAACTGATTCTAATTGAAACCGGCTAAGTCGAAAGTGTATGATTCGCGAGCAATTATGGATCTCGGTTTATCGGACAAAACGGTTCTCGTTACCGGCGCCTCGCGCGGCATCGGCGCCGCGGCCGCGCGGATGTTTGCCGCGGAAGGCGCGGATGTTGTTGTCTGCTATCACCGCAACCGTGCCGGGGCGGAACAAACGACCGCGGCCGTGGCCGGTTACAAGCGACGTTCCTGGCTACTCACGTTCGATGTGGGCGACGCGGCAGCCGTGGCATTGGCAATGGAAGAATTGAAGTCGCAAGTAACCGGCATCGACGCCGCCGTGCTTTGCGCGGGCACGAACGCCATCGCTCCGCTCGGTGAGCTGCGCGCGGCCGATTGGGATGAAGTGCTGCGCGTGAATCTGAGCGGCACGTTTTACGTGCTGCAAGCGGTGGCGCCGCTGCTGCGCGACAACGGTTCGATCGTCACGGTGGCGAGCGTGGCCGCCCACACCGGCGCCGCGCACCACGCGCATTATGCCGCGGCGAAGGCCGGCATCGTCAACCTGGCTAAAAGCGCCGCCCGGGCTTTGGCGCCGCGCGTGCGCGTCAATTGCGTGGCCCCGGGCCTGACGGAAACGGAGATGGGTTTGCAAGCCATCGGCAGCCAGGCGAACGACTATCTGCAAAAGAAGCTGCTGGCTCAGCGAATGGCGACGGCCGATGAGATTGCCCGGTCGATCGTGTTTCTCGCCAGCCCGGCCGCCAGCTTCATGTACGGCGCCACGCTCGACATCAACGGCGGTCGCGACTTGCGGTGAGAGCCGGCCGCTGCGGAGGCGTTCCATTTGCCCGATCTGGAAATGTTTCTGGGGGAACGGAGCGCCCTTTGGGCCCAATGGCGTAAGCAGTCGCGGCTCTCTTGGAGTGCGGCGATTCATCGCCGCTTTCATCCGTCGCGGAGCGACCTTTGCTTTTCGACCAAGACGGACAGTGGCAGCGGCGCTTGCCAGGTCAGCGATACGCCCGAGGCGGCAAAAAGGCGGCTGAAGCCGCAAAGGAAAGCGGTGATGAATCACCGCACTCCAAGACGACGGCCAGCAGCCAGCCCAGGGAATAATCCGGGCAAATGGCATCGCCACCGCGCGGGGACTTGCGTTCCATGCCGAGTTCACCGATCATACGTTTGCAGCGGGGCACAGCATGAATCGCCAAGACTCGCATGGCCGCTATTCGCATTTGGGATTTGCACTGCCATATCGCTTCGACCGCCGGGCGAACGCCCACCGAGCGCATGGCCGACTTGATGCGCTACGCCGATCGCATGCGAATTGAGCGACTCTGCGTTTACATGGGTTATCCTTTTTCGAAGCGGCCCTCGGCCGAACGGCTGCGTGTGGAAAACGACCAGGTGCTCGAAGCATTGGCGCATTGGCACGATCGAGCGTTTGGCTTTTGTTATGTTAGCCCGGAACATGTCGAGGCCAGCCTGAAAGAAATCGACCGCTGCGTGCGCGACGGCCCGATGGTGGGCATCAAGTTGTGGGTGGCGCGGCGTTGTAGCGACGTGGCCATCGACGCCATCATTCGCCGCGCGGCCGAACTGAAGGCGGTGATTTTTCAGCATACCTGGTTCAAGACCGACGGCGGCAACTTGCCCGGTGAATCGACGCCGCAAGACCTCGTGGAACTAGCGCGGCGGCATCCCGGCGTGCCGCTGATTTGCGGACATACCGGCGGAACGTGGGAGTTGGGCATTCGCGCCATACGGAGCAGCCCTCTCCTCTCGGCCGACCTGGCCGGTTCCGATCCGACGAGCGGCTTCACGGAGATGGCCGTGCGCGAGCTTGGCGCCGACCGCGTCCTTTACGGCAGCGACGTGCCGGGACGGAGCTTCGCCAGCCAACTCGCCAAGGTGTTGGACGCCGACATTGGCGATGCCGCCAAGGAAAAGATTTTAGGCGGCAACCTCCGCCGTTTGTTGGCGCCCATCTTGGCCGAGAAAGGTATCCGCGCATGACCCTCGACATCGTCGACACGAATGTCTGGCTCGGCCGTTGGCCGTTTCGCCATTTGCCCGCGGATGACGCGGCTTCGTTGGCGCCAAAGCTGGTCGCCGCCGGTGTCAAGCATGCCTGGGTCGGCAGTTTCGAGGGGCTTTTTCAGCGCGATCTTGCCGCGGCGAACGACCGTCTGGCGGCGCAGTGCGGCGCCGTGGCCGGTGGACTGTTGGCGCCGTTTGGCACGGTGAACCCTCGTTTGCCCGACTGGCAAGACGATTTGCGTCGCTGCCATGAGGCGCATGGCATGCGCGGCATTCGGCTGGCGCCGGGGTATCATGGCTACGCGTTGGACGATGATTCTCTGCCGGCGCTGTTGCGTGAGGCGGCCGAACGGCGATTGTTGGTCGAATTACTCGCCTCACTGGAAGACACGCGCACGCAGCATCCGCTGGCGCGCGTGCCGCCGGTCGATCTGGCGCCCCTGGCGGAAGTCATTCGACCGATCAAGGATTTGCGTTTGGTATGCCTCGGCGCCTTCCACGCCGCCAATCGCGCCGCGATCGAGCACGCCGCCGCGGCGGGCGAAGTCTATTTTGAAATCGCCACGCTGGAAGGCGCCGGCGGCATCGCGAAACTCATCGAGTGGGTGACGGTCGATCGCATTTTGTTCGGCTCCGCCGCGCCGTTTTTTTACTTCCAGGCGGCGCGCTTGAAGCTACAAGAAGCCGAGTTGGCCGGTCAGCAGATAGAACAGATTTGCCATGCCAACGCGCGTCGTTTGCTCGGCTAAGCAACCTGGCGCGATCTCCGCGCGGTGTCTTGGAGGATGGGCTTCCTAGCCCGTCAGCAAAGAACTGGACGGCCTGGGAAGGCCATCCTCCTTATCCCACGATCACGCCAGGTTATCTAGAGAGCCTCCGAGCATTTGCCGACGGCGGCTTCCAGGCCGGGTAAAACGCGCTCAATCTCCGCCAGCAGCGCGCGGGACCGCGCGCCCGCCTCGTCCAAGCCGCAATCGTCCGGCAATGTTTCCAGCCGCCAGGCGGCGTCTTGGGCGCTCGGTATGCCAAAGTGGCCGAGGGCGCCTTTGATGGTGTGCCCCAAACGGCGCAGCTCGGCGCTACCGTCGCCGGCCGTGGCTTCATTCAGCCCCTGCCGCCACGTCGGCCACTGCTCGATGAAAGCGCGCAGCAACTCTTCCAACAATTCCCCATCGCCCGCGACCCGCGCCAGCGCGTGGCGCGCGTCAAACGCCGCCTCCGCTGGGGGCGGCGCCGCCTCCAACATCCGCTCCAGAAGCTCGCAGAGCCGGCCGGCCTGGACCGGTTTGGAGATGTAGTTGTCCATGCCCGCTTCCAAGCAACGCTCGCGATCGCCCTTCATGGCGTGGGCCGTCATGGCGATGATCGGCACGTGGCCGCCGGCCGCGCGTTCGCCGCGGCGGATTTCGGCGGTCGCTTCAAAGCCGCCCATCTCCGGCATCTGCACGTCCATCAACACCACGTCGAACGCGCCGCCGGCGAGCGCTTCCAGCGCCTCGCGACCGTTGGAAACCACCCGCACATCATGGCCGCGTTTGGCCAGCACGTGCGTGACGAATTTTTGATTCACCGGGTTGTCTTCGGCCAACAACACACGCAGACGTCGGCCCGCCGCGGCCGGCGCCGCGGACGAGGTTTCATCGCGCCGCAACGAAACGCCCAACGACGTCATAATGGCGTCGAAAAGCTCCGATTGCTTGATCGGCTTCATCAGCGCCGCCGCCAACCGCGGTTGCGGGCCACGCCCCTGCGTTGGTTCCGACGATGACAGCATCATGATCGTCGCGCCGGCGTAATCGAGGTTGTCGTTGATCTGCCGGACCAACTCATAGCCGTCGATGCCCGGCATCTGCGCGTCGACCAACACCAGCGAGAACGGATCGCCCGTGGCATTGGCGCGCTCCAGTTCCAAAAGAGCCTCGCCGGCGCTGGCCGCCACCGTGGGCCGCATGTGCCAATTGGCCAGCATTTCTTCGAGAATGCGGCGGTTGGTCGCGTTGTCGTCCACGACCAACACCGGCAGGTCTTCCAAGTCTTTTGGCGCCACCGCCGGCGCGCTCATGACCGGCGACTCCGCCACGGCCAGCCGCGACGTAAAGTGAAACACGCTGCCGCGGCCCGGTTCGCTTTCGACCCAAATCCGACCGCCCATCAACTCCACCAGCCGGGCCGAAATCGCCAAGCCCAAACCGGTGCCGCCGTAGCGCCGCGTGGTCGAACCGTCGGCCTGTACGAACGGCGCGAAGATCGCCTCGCGTTTGTCGGGCGAAATGCCGATGCCCGTGTCGCGCACCGCCAGGTGCAGCAACACGTCTGGGGAAGCGGCGACTGAGAAATCGGCGTCATCGCGCGGACGCGGAAGTTCATCCGCCGGCCAACGCTCAACGCGCATCACCACCTCGCCCACCTCGGTGAACTTAATGGCGTTGCCCACGATGTTCACCACAATTTGCCGCAGCCGGGCCGCATCGCCCAGCAGGCCGTCGGGCACGTCGGCCAATACCTGGCAGGCCAGTTCCAGCCCCTTTTTGTGCGCTCGCAGGGCGAGCGTCTTCATCGTGTCGCCCAGTGTGTCGCGCAGAGGGAAAGCGACCGCTTCTATCTCCAACTTGCCCGCCTCGATCTTCGAGAAATCGAGAATGTCGTTGATCACGCCCAGCAGGCTGTCGGCTGAATCGCGCACCATGCTTAAAAACTCGCGCTGCTGCGGCGTCAGCTCGGTGTCCAAGGCCAACTCGGTCATGCCGATGATGCCGTTCATCGGCGTGCGAATCTCATGGCTGACGTTCGCCAAAAACTCGCTCTTGGCTTTGCTCGCCTGTTCGGCCGCCTGTTTGGCCCGCCGCAATTCTTCTTCAGCCTGTTTGGCCGCGGTGATGTCTTCTGAAATGCCCACGAGATACGCGGGCCGGCCTTGCTCGTCGCAGAGCGGTATCTTGCGCGTGTGCAAAACGCGCGGACCAGATCGCGTTTCGATCACTTCTTCCGCGATATCGACCATGCGCCGTCCGCGCAGCACGTCGCGGTCTTTGGCGACAAAAAAATCAGCCTCCTCGGCCGGAAACAGATCGTAGTCGTTTTTGCCGATCAGTTCTTCACGCGTGAAGCCCAACAATTGCTCCGCGGCCTTGTTCATGCGCTCGAACCGCAGGTGTTCGGCGTCTTTCACGAACAACATGATCGGCAGTTCATCCAGCACGGCGTCGAGAAAGTTGGTGAGTTGCTGCAACTCTTCCTGCATTTGCTTGCGTTCGGTGACGTCGTGCGAAATGCCGAACGTGCCGATCACCCGGCCGTGCCGATCGCGGAGCGGCATTTTGGTGGTCGAGGCCCAGGTGACGCGGCCGTCGGGCCAAGTCTCTTTCTCGTCAACGTCAATCACCGGCTGCCCGCCGGCCATCAACTGTTGCTCGTTCTGATAAGCTTGCCGAGCATGTTCCGCGTCGAAAAAGTCGAAGTCGGTCTTGCCGCGGGCCTGTCGCGAATCGTCCAAGCCAAACCGCCTGGCGAGCGAACGGCTGATCTGAATGAAACGGCTGGCCGTATCCTTGAAGTAGATGGCT
>DASVGM010000073.1:0-10820 GCA_036379555.1 Pirellulales bacterium
ATCTAGCCAGTCAGTCAGCGCTCGACGGGGACAAGCCCCGATCGTGGCGGAATGAATCTAGTAGCAAGCAAGTCGAGGCACAACGATCGATTTTGCGCAGTCCAGGCCCGCCCTCCATCCGCGTCAAACTCGAAGGACAAGGCACTGGTTGCCAGGCGAATCGAGTAGCAGACAAGCAAAGGGATAAGGAGAAGGCCGCCTGAACCCTGAACCCTGAACCCTGAACCCCGAACCCCCAACCCGACATGCGACGACGAGTAGTAGTAACCGGAATAGGCTGCGTGACGCCTATGGGCAACGACGTGGCGACGCTGTGGGGTCGGCTGTTGCAGGGCGATTCGGGCATCGGCCCCACTACGCTGTTTGACGCCAGTAATTTTCCCACCAAGATTTCGGCCGAAGTGCGCGACTTCGACGTTTCGAGCGTGGGAGAAGATCCGCAAAAATGGAAATCGCGCGGCCGACATACTCGCTTCGCGGTGGGCGCCGCCAAGCAGGCCATGACCGACGCGGGATTGATCGACCACAACCTCGATCCGACGCGCTTGGGCATTTATCTGGGCTGCGGCGAGGGCCAGCAAGATTTCGGCCGCTTCACGCGGATGATGGTGGCGGCCCTCTCCGGCGATACGCTCGACGTGGCTAAATTCACGCAGATTGGCATCGAAATACTCGACCCCGAAGCGGAACTTGAGCAAGAACCGAACATGCCGCCCGGCCACCTAGCGGGGCTGTTCAACGCCCAAGGCCCCAACGCCAACTGTCTCACCGCGTGCGCCGCCAGCAGCCAGGCCATTGGCGAGGCGACGGAGCTGATTCGCCGCGGTGATGCCGACGTGATGCTCTCCGGCGGCACGCACAGCATGATTCACCCCTTTGGCGTCACCGGCTTTAATCTGCTCACCGCGCTGTCCACCGCCAACGACGAGCCGCGCAAGGCCTCGCGTCCGTTTGATAAAAATCGCGATGGATTCGTGCTCGGCGAAGGTTCGGGCATGGTGGTGTTGGAAGAGCTGGAACATGCCCAGGCGCGCGGCGCGCACATTCATGGTGAGATCGTCGGTTTTGGCACCACGGCCGACGCGTTTCGCATTACCGACACGCACCCGGAAGGACGCGGCGCGGCGACCTGCCTGCGGATGGCCCTTCACGACGCCTGGCTGAACGGCGACGATGTGGATTACATCAACGCGCACGGCACGAGCACCGACGTGAACGACCGCGTGGAAACGCTGGCCATCAAACGTGTCTTCGGCGAGCGCGCGTATAAGATTCCGGTTTCGAGCACGAAGAGCATGATGGGGCACTTGATCGCCGCCGCCGGCGCCAGCGAGTTGATCGTTTGTCTGTTGGCGATTCGCGACAACGTGCTCCCCCCGACGATGAATTATGAAACGCCCGATCCCGACTGCGATCTCGATTACGTGCCCAACGCGGCGCGCGAAGCGCGCTGCGACGTGGCCGTGAGCAATAGTTTTGGCTTTGGCGGGCAGAACATCACGCTAATCGCTTCGCGTTTTCACGGCTGACGCCGTTCCAGGCTAAAGAAAAATTAAGGTTGCGCACAAACGCGGAATCTGGCAAATTTATCTTTGATCGGGCATAATCGTAGTTGCCGCCGCCGAACGATTTTTGTTGGCCCGCCTGAACTGGTTTACGACATGCGTCACCGATTGATTGTGGTTGTTGTTTGCATCCTGAGCGCCGTGCTTTCGTGCTCGCCCGTCTACGCGCGACACGGGGGCCGCGGGGGAGGCGGGTTTAACCTGATCGGGGCCTTCGCCGCGCAGAAGGCGGCCTGGCTGAAGCGCGAAGCGGCGGCCGAAGCGCTCCGCCGAGCGAAGAACAATCAACAGCGCATGATCTACGCCGACCGCGCGCGCAAAGAAGGCAAGCCTCGCTTGGCGGCCATGTTGTATCTGCGCGTGGCCTTGCAAGTTCCCAAAGACAAACACAACGGCCAGGCTAAAGCCGCTTTGAAGGCCATGGCCAAAGACGGTGAGGCGGAATTGAAAAAGGCCGATGATCTGTTGGCCAAGAACCGAATCGAGGAGGCGTTTGACAAGTTCGATTACCTGGACTGGGCTTATGAGGAGGTGCCGGTCTTCAACAACAAAATCAAGAGCCACCTGACCAAGTTGCGTCACGATCCGCGTTATGAGCCGGTGCTGAAAGAAAAACCCGCGGCGCTGCTGCTGGCCGAGGCCGAAAAGCGCGAACGCGACGACGCCCGTTGCTGCGCTTACTGGATTTATGAAGAGGCGGCCGCCTACACTCCGGCGCCCTCGGCGGTCAAAGCGGCGGAGCGTTTCGCCGCCATGCAAAAAGATCCGGCCATCGTGGCCGAAGCCCAGCAGTGCCGTCTGCTGACGGAATGCGAAAAGAAGTTTCACTCGGCGGAACTGCTGGAAAAGACGCTGCCCAACCAGGCGGTGACGCTTTTCAAAGAGATTTTGGAAAAAGCCCCGCGGGACTCCGAGGTGCATAAGGATGCCTTGGGGGAGCTTGCCAAACTGCACGGCAAGAAGAAGGGATAGCGTCCGCGCCGGAAAAGACAAGGCCTTAGCCCGTATTGCCCACCGGCCCGTAGCCGACTTCGTGAGAAGTTGGGCCGTGGCATGGGGTCTTGGAAACAGAATGCCCGAGCGCAAGAGCGCCAGGCCGCCGGTGGCTTACGCAAATAGCGATCCCAAGCTGGAGGAAGGACAAAGAAGGGTTCATTCGGAAACGGCGTACCTGAAGCCCGCTGACACGGCAGCGGTGGATTTTCTAAGGCATAACTCCGATTTCCAAAAGCAGTTGCGACAAAACCCAATGGCGCGGTAGGCCGCTGGCGGCGCTTGTCGCCAGAGGCTGTTTTCTTCAATCCCTTTGGACATCGGAGCCATGTCTTAAAAACTCCCAGGTGGGAACCTCGATCACGCCAACCGTTTGCGAAAAAGTACGCAACATCTGGATGAACTCAAAAAAAAGATCGGCGATGACGGCGGATTGGCGCTTCGCAATCGCCGGCAAGTTGTTATATTTTCCCGTTCGAGCGGTAGGCAAGCACTTACCGCCGACGGCGTGCGGCACACCCGCGTGCGGCCGCCGTGGACAATCACCATACTCTTCTCTTGCTTAGGGAGGGAACCCATGACGCGTATTCGACTCAGCCGGGCCGACGAATTTGAAAAGGGACTTAAAGATCGTTTGGAAATGAGCACGGCCGAAATTGGACTTTCGGTGCGTACCACCAACTGCCTTGAAGAGCGCGGCATCTTCACGGTAAACGATTTGCTGAACTGCACGCGCGATGACCTCTTGGCCATCTCCAACTTCGGCGAAAAAACGCTCGATGAAGTCTACAAGGCGCTGGAAGGTGTCGGCTTTTATCGCCAAGCGACGGCCGAGGCTTAAATCGTCAAACGAGGCGGAGGCAGGGCGAAAGCCCAACGGCGACGGCGCCAACACACGCCTCGTCGCCGTTGGGCGCCTTTTTCTTTTCGATCTAGCGCTGCGTCAGCGCGAAAACAACGGGTTGGCGGTTTGTAGGGTGGGCATTGCCCACCACGCCCACCAACACGTTTTCCATTTGCAGCATTCCCGCAAGCACCAAACGTGGTTGCGATTACGATCGCCGTCGTGGACGGTGATGGTGGGCAGTGCCCACCCTACGGCTGATTCACTGCAAGGTCGCTCCGCGACGAGAAAAAGCGGCGATGAATCGCCGCACTCCACGAGGTACTTGCCCATGCGCCCGGCCGGGCTGTACCATCAAGCCTGTCCGGAGGACTTTGGAGAATCGGAAAATGCGGCCCTTGCGTTATGGTATTGTCGGCGGTGGATTCATCACGCTTTTTCACCTGCGCGCGCTGGAACAAGTGCGCGGTGTGGAAGTCGCCGGAATTGTCTCGCGCCGGCCGCCCGAACAAGCCGCCGCCTACGTGCGCGATCGCGGATTGGGCGAGGGGCGCATCTTCAAGAGCATCACGGAAATGGCCTCGCACGTCGATGTGATCGCGCTGTTTGGCCCTAATTTCACGCGCATCGCCGCGATGGAAGAAGTCGTCGCCGCGGTGCGGGCCGGAGCGCGTTTGCAGGGCCTCATCTGCGAGAAACCACTCGGCCGGAACCTGGCCGAAGCGCGGCGGTTGGTGGCGTTGCTCGACCAGGTAAAGTTGCCGAACGCCTATTTTGAGAACCAAATCCACATGAAATCGGTTCGCGCGGCGCGCGAGCAACTTCGTCCCGTCATGGCCGCCATGGGGCCGCCGTTGTTGATTCGCTCCGGCGAAGAGCACGCCGGCCCGCACAACTCCTGGTTTTGGGATCCGGTGCGGCAAGGCGGCGGCGTGATGAGCGACATGGGCTGCCATTGTCTCGGCGTGGGTTGGTATGCGCTGACTCCGCCCGACGAGCCGGTGCGGTTTTTGCAGCCGGTGGCGGTTTCGGCCGAATTGGCGTTGTTGAAATGGGGGCAGCCGCGTTGGCGGCAAGATTTGCTCGACCGGCACGGCGTCGATTATGGCAAAACGCCGGCGGAAGATTACGCCACCGGCATCGTCACTTTTCGCAACCCCGAGACGGAGCAGCGCGTGCGAAGTCAGTTCTCCGTGTCGTGGATGTTTGACAAGCAAGGAATGCGTCTGGCGCTGGAAGGGCTGGGCGCGGGGTATGGCTTTGATATGAGCACGTTGCGATCGTCGCTCGACGTCTTCATTGGCGACGTGGCCGCCGCCGGCGTGGCCGATAGCGAAACGGCGCTGGAGAAATCGCAGTCGAGCCGCGGGCTGCTGGCCGTGCAGCCGAACGAAGCCGACCTGTATGGCTACACCGACGAAAACGAAGACGCCGTCGCCTGCTTTCGCCAGGGGCGTTCGGCCATGTTGGATTGGCATTACGGCGTTGAGATCGTGCGGCTGACGATGGCGGCTTATCTTTCTTCAGAACGCAAAGCCACGATCGATCTCACCGACCCCAAGATCAACGCTGAACTGGAAAGCTACGTGCCGTTGATCCAGCAAGGCCGCGGCGCGGAGACGCTTTAACAACAAGCCAAACGAGGACGCTCATGGTCAAAATCGACATTACTTATCAAGGCCAGCTTCATTGCGAGGCCGCTCACGGCCCATCGGGCACGAAGCTCGCCACCGACGCGCCGAAAGACAACCACGGCAAAGGAGAATCTTTTTCTCCCACCGATCTGGTCGCCACCGCGCTGGGATCGTGCATGCTCACGATCATGGGCATTGTGGCTCAGCGGCACCACATTTCGCTGGCAGGCGCCACGGCGAGCGTCGTGAAAGAAATGGCCGCCGCGCCGACGCGGCGCATCGGCCGCCTGGCGGTCGAGATTCACGTGCCGGCCAAACTCGACGACGAACAGCGCAAACTGCTGGAAAATGCCGCGCGCACCTGTCCTGTTCACAAGAGCTTGCACCCGGAGATCGACATTCCCGTGACCTTTCACTGGGCCGGTTCGTGATCCCGCAAGGTTATTTAGCTTCCGCCCACTTTCGCTCCGACGGCGATTCAAGATAGAATCAAACGGAAGGCGTAAAGATCCTTGTTCTCGCTGATCGTTGCTCGATTTCCATGCGATTCGCTTGCGAAAGATGCGGCCATGTGTTTGATGTCGTCGAGGCCGCCGAAGGCGCGCGCGGTTTTTGCCGCCGTTGCGGACACCATGGGCTGGCGCCCGTCGCCCGCGGGCCAGGCGACCCTAAATCGAACGACGCGGAATTGCGGCTCAAACCAATCGACGCCGACGCCGCCGAGCGCGGCCCGGCCCACCTGCTCGATTCCCCGCCACCGTTGAACCTGCGTCCGGCCGAAGCCAAAGAGATGAGCTGGCCGACGGCGGTTTCGCCGGAAGCGGCCGACGAACATTTGCATCGCCGCGGGCGGGCGAATTACGACCTGGGCAAAACCTTTGACGGGCGGGGTGCGCGCGCCGGGAGCGGGGCGCCGCCCTGGTGGTGGAACTTTCCCAGCTTGACCGCCCGGCTGATCGCCCGCTTGCTGCGAAAAGCACGCGACCTTTTGTATTACATTTCGCTGGCGTCGCTGGTGCTGATGCTGTATGGTTTTTTGTTCAAGGCAAAACCATTGATGCACATCGGCAGTGTGCTGATTGTGGGCAGCAACATCGGCATGTTTTACGTCGGCGCGAGCTACCTGCTGACGCTGCCGTTCAAAGACAGCCTGCGGCAAGGGCTGGCTTGCCAGGTGCCGTTTTACACCGTTTACTATTGGATCAAGCACTGGCATCGGCTGCGCCGGGCGGTGCTCAACACGTTGGCGGCGTTCATACCCATGTTGCTCGTCGCCTTGGCGTATTTCTTTTATCAAGAAGCCCCCGCCATTGAACACGAAGTTGAACGTCTGTCGCCGAAGATTCAGTCGCGCGCCGACGAGGCGCTTCGCCAACTAAAACGCGCCGCCCCGACCGTAGGCCAACCGGCGAGAAAAAAATGACACAGGCCAGTTATCCCGCGGCAAGCAGAATCGTCGGTACCCCTGGATTAAGCCCGATTAAGGTAATGCGATGATGCGCAGTCGCCCTTCCCGGGCGACGGTGAAATGCCCTTCCCAGTTCAGCGGCTGCGCCAACACGGCCATCGCGAAGCGAGGTAGATATTCTGGAGTGCGAATTCGCGGGCGAAAAAGGATGATACCGCAACTCGCAGACTTCCCATGTCGAAACGCCATCTCGCCAAAATCCTTGTCAAACGTCAGCAGCACCCGATTCTCGGCCAGCGAAAGTTGCAGGACCGTATCATCGTCGACACCCGGCTGCATTTCCTTGATCCATTTCAAATCGTGGCCCGCCTGCCTGGCGGCGTCTACGACTTCTTGCGTCACGTTTTCGTTCGCTAAAAAGCCTGGCATGTCTCACACATGTAACGGATACGCACGTTCCAATCTGACGGCTTCGGCGGCATATCGCAGGGCTGCTTGAATGTCGTCTGTCGTTAAATGCGGGTAGCTCTTGAGAATCTGCTCCTGCGACCACCCCTCGGCAAGCAGATCCATCAAAAGCTCAACGGCGATGCGCGTGCCCCTAATCACGGGTTTGCCAACCAACACTTTGGGATCGACGCTGATTCGATCTTTCCAGTCCACTGTCGCTCCTCCTCGGTCACGTATCGCTTGATTGTCCTGACGGCGAATCCTTAGTTTACTCGCTCATCGCCTCCGTAGCCAGAAAACACCGGTGGGGCAGTGTAGCTATCGAACTTCATTCGTTCTCGGCCAGGATTAACCAAATGCGGTGGCTACCAGGTGATCGGCCGCGTCAGCCGGGCGGCCTCGGCGCGCAGGAGCAACTCCACCTCCCAACCCTCGGTGCGAATGCGCAAATCGAGATAGCTCAAAAACCGCACCACCGCGAAATAGCCGATGACCAGCCACAACGCCGCCTGGAACCAGACGGTGAATTGTGGGGTGTTGCTGTCGAGATGACCCGAAACGACGCGCACCAAATACCAGATCGACCGCCAGAAGACCAGCACGAGCAACGCGCCCAGCAGCAAGGAGCCGAACCAGCGGCCGAACAATTCCGCGCGGTTGCGGCCGTGCATGCCCGAACTGCGGCTAACGGTGCTGGTGCCCGTCGCGGAGCGTTTCCGCCAGGGGTTTCTCTCCAGCAAGATGATCTCGGTCAAGTAAGGCCAGCCCCAATACAAGAACGGTATCAAAATCACCAGCCAAACCAGGATGCCGCGCAGCAACACCTGAAACAGCATCAACTGCGGCAGCGAAGTGAAAAACTCTTTCACCAGTTTCGCCGGGCTGGGCCGCTCAAGAAACAGAGCCTGGCCAAGATACAACGTGATCGGCGCCGTGGCCAAGGGCGCTTCCCAACACACCAACAACGCCAACAGCGAAAAATAGCCGGCCAAATCCGAGGGATCGAAGGCCTCTTCCAGCAGCAGGCCGCTTAACAGCCAATGGTTGAAAAGCGCCACGGGCACGGCGCCCATGAACAAGGCCAAGGTCAAAGGGCCCGCATGTTGGCGCAGCACGGCCAAGGCCAGATCGAGAATGTCGATGAAGCTGCGCTCGCGAATGGCGATGCGCGTTTTATCGAGCTGCATCGGCATCCTCCGGCATGTCGCTCTCGCGCGGATAACCAAGAATGACAAAGTAAAACAACAACAGGCTGGTCGAAAGCACCGCCACCGACGCTTTCAGCGCGTAAGGCAAGGCGGAGGGCGAAATGTAACCCTCAATAAACGCCGCCAGGCAAAACAGCAAAACACTGAAGCCGACGCTGGTGACCGACTCCTTGGCCGCCAAACGCAAGGAAGCGCTGCGCGTCAGGCCGCGCGTGTCGATGATCGAAAAGCCCAGTCGTATGCCGGCGGCCGCGGCCAGCACGATGGCCGTCAGCTCAAACGGGCCGTGCGCGGTGACAAACTGAAAAAAATGCTCGCGCGCGCTCGTGGTGGCCATGTGGCCGAATACAGCGCCAAGCTGGGCCGCGTTGGCCACGGTGATAAACAAACCGCCGACGCCCAAGACAAGCCCGGCGGCGAAACATTGCAGGCCAATGCCGGAATTGTGCTGCACGTAAAAGCCTGACATATAGACGTTGGTTCCCAGTTCGCGGCCGGCGATGGGATCGGCGTACATCTTTTCCATCATGTCCATCGCCGGCTTGCCGATCACGCGTTCGGTGAATTTGGGCGATGCGTAGGCGCTGAGCGCGGCGGCCAGAAACGTGCCCCAAAAGAGGACAAAGGCCAGCCGCACCGATTGATCGCGAAACAGCCGCTGTGGAACGGCGTATAACAACTCGGCGGCCCAAACCTCCATGTCGAAACTGCGGCTGGGATAAAGCTGGTTGTGCGCCCGGCCCACGAGTTGGTGCAAATAGTGAACGGTATTGGGAGGCAGTTGAAACGAATCGGCCAGCGCCAGGTCGGCGCAGACCGCGCGATAGAGCGCTCCGAAGCGTTCGATGGCGGCCGGTCCCAACTTCTTCGCGCGGCGATTCTCCAACAGCAGGCAATGGCGCTCGAGTTCGCGCCAGTTCTCACGCCGTGATTGAAGAAACTCGGCTACTTTCATGAGGGGACGGGGTTCAGGGTTCAGGGTTCAGGGTTAGGGGATGGGAGTTGAGGGATGAGGGATGAGGGAGCGCGGATGCGATTGCAAGAGGAGTACGTTAGGGCCGTTCTGGTATCGGCTCTTCGACGCTTCCAAACGGTTTTCGCGGACTTGCCTTTGACTGCGCGACCAAGTGTCGAAAGCGCGCATTCGTCGCCAACAGTTCATCAACCAATTCGTCTTTAGATTGCAGGTCCGTTGATTGGTTCGCCGAAGGTCGCTGATTCTGATCCATAATGGGCTTCACAATTCGACCCTTCATCCTTCATCCTTCATCCTTCAACTCTCATCCCTCAACGCGTTTGTATCACAGGCGCCACCGGCAGCGCCTCGGCCGCCTGCGCCGCTTCTTCGGCCCGGTCGGTAATAAACGTCCGATAGTATAAGGCGCACAACAGCAAATCATAATTGACGTTGTCGGGCAAGGAAAACTTTTCTCGCAACGGCTCGCCCACGTGCATGGCGATTTCCAGCCGCCGGCGCCAAGGAAACGTCTGCCGCCGCTGCACGTAAGCCGCCAACGCCCGTGCCAGGCCGCGGCTGGGGCGAAAGCCGCTCGGCAACTCGGCCGCCAGGCGAATGGCCTCGGGCTCGTTCATGGGCGCCATGCCGTAGTGCCGCTGCGGCTCTTCAATCACCACCATCGTGCCCGCCGCCAGGTCGCCCAGACGCTGATAGCGCTCGCTCATCGACGCCGTCAGCAGGCCGAGCAAGTAACTGGGAAACGTGATGGGAACCTCTTCAATGTGGAACAGCACCACCGGCGGCAGCGCGTCGGCGGCGCGCAAAAAGTTGCGCAACACGGCTTGCCAGCCATTGATCGGCTGGCCCTCGTCCGACACCACGCGGATGCGCATCGCCTTTTTGCCCGGCGTCTGGCCGTTCCAATAGGTTTCAAACAGCCCGCCATAAAACCAATCGAGCAGAAACCAGGCCACGAACCATAGGCCCACGCCCATCAGTCCCTGACCGACGACGCCGAAGGTCATGCTCAAGAAGAACAACAGCGCGGCCGACGCGATGACGCGAATCGCCACGTCGATCAGGTAGGCGGGCAGGCGGCGAAACGGTCCCGCGACGCGGTATTGAAAAGCGATGTTTTCGGGCGTGACAAGCTCGATGCGCGTGTCGATGGGCGGTTGGTCGGACACGGCGCCTTCATCCCATCCAAAATTCTTCGGGCAAGGCTTTCCATTGCCAGCCATCAAAGTGTTCGACGGCCAGCCATTGCGGCCGCGGCACGGCCTCGTAAGTGGCGAACCAGCAACTCGGCTTGGAATTGAGCCGCGTGGCAAACGACACGATGTTGCCGGCCACCTTGGGCGTCAGGTCGCCGTCGCGTTTGAAATCGTGCCAGGTGTGCGGAGCGATTTCCGGCGCGACGCGAACGCGGATCGGCGTGATGCCGACGGTATGCAATTCGTCGCGGTTGAGTAGGCGCCGCGAGCCGTCAATGCAGGTCAGGTTTTTGGCGGCCATCGGCTCCCAATCGGGATTGGTCGAAAACCAAACCGCCGGCCGCGCCTGACCTCCGGCGAACGCCGCGCTGGGCTGGATCGCACGGTCGCGCACGATGCCTGCGAAAAAATCACGAACGGTGTAGTGCCACACGATGAGTGAGGGATGAGGGATGAGGGATGAGGGATGAGGGATGAGGGGCCGGTTCAAATTAAGGACCGACGACCTTGATGCTTAGATTTTCCAAACCCGGTCGCCACGGGCGG
>DASVGM010000074.1:0-7634 GCA_036379555.1 Pirellulales bacterium
ATCCCCATTACGGGCAATTCGACACCTATCACATGGCGGCCAGCGCCATCGACGAAGCGATGCGCAACTGCGTTGCCCTCGGCGCCGATCCGCGGCGCATCGCCCTGCTCGACAATTTCTGCTGGGGCGACACCGACCGGCCGGAGACGCTGGGCTCGTTGGTTCGCGCGGCGTTGGCCTGTTACGACCTGGCGGTGGCGCTGGGCGTGCCGTTCATCAGCGGCAAAGACAGTTTGAACAACGAATTCCGCTATGCCGACGCCGCCGGCCGTGCGCAGACCATCGCCATCCCGCCATCGTTGTTAATCAGCGCCATCGGCCAAATTGCCGACGTGAGCCGCGCCGTGACGATGGATCTCAAGGAACCGGGCAACCTGCTCTACGTCATCGGCCGCACAAACGACGAGCTCGGCGGCTCGCATTTCAATCTGGTTGAAGGGGCGTCCGGAGGCAACGTGCCGCGCGTCGATCCTGTGTTGGCGAAGCAGACGTTTCTGGCGATGCATTCCGCGATTGATGCCGGCCTGGTGCGAAGCTGCCACGACTTGAGCGAAGGCGGGCTGGCGGTGGCCGCGGCCGAAATGGCCTTCGCGGGCGGCTATGGAGCGCAAATCGACCTTGACCGCCTGCCTTGCTCGCCCGCCACGGAGCATGCGGCGGTTTTGCTTTTTAGCGAGTCGAACACGCGGTTTCTATGCGAAGTGGCGCCACCGTGCGCCGGCGAGTTTGAGTCGCGCATGTCGGGCATTGCCTTTGGCGTTATCGGTGAAGTCGTGGCTGAGAGCCACTTTGACGTTCGCCATCACGGCCGGCCGTTGATTTCCGCCGAGCTTGCCGCGTTCAAAGAAGCCTGGCAAGCGCCGCTGCGGTGGTAATCGCTCGTCTCGCAAGGTTTGGCTATCGAGTCAGCTCGCAGATACCGATTTGGCCCTCGCATTCGTCCACTTCGATGCGCAGCCGTGCGGGCTGAGGCAAATCGTGGTCGGCAAGCTCGGCCAACAGCCGCCGGCCGATATAAAGGGCAAGTTGCTCGGCGGTGGTGTTTGGCACCGGCAAAAGCACACAATCGCCACGCGGAAAAAGCCAGCGACGGTCTTCAAACACCGCCGTCACTGAGCTTTCATCCGCGCTGACGCGAATCAACGGATGATCGGTTGGCAACAGCACGTAGTGGTCCAGCGCCAGCACGATGCGGTGCAAGGCGTCGCGCAGGGCGATGAAGTCGATCACGTAGTGGTTTTCATCGAGCGGGCCAAACACCTCGGCGGCCACACGGTAATTGTGCCCGTGCAAACGCTCGCACACTGCGCCGTTAAAGGTAATAAAATGAGCGGCCGAAAAGACAAGGGTGTCTTTGGTCAGCCGGACGCGATAACTTTCTGGCATTGTTCGCAGTTTCAGCGATCTAGCACCGCCACAATATGGGCGAGCACTCCGTTGGGCCGCTCGTCGCCCATTAAACAGCGGCTGGCGTCTTCAACACTCATACCATCGACCCAGACCAGCCTCATTTGCGGCATCGCTCGCAATCTTGCCACCGCCTGGGTCGTAACCCTGGAGCAACCGCAGAGATTGATCTGACGTAACGATCTCAGGCACGTCAGTTTTTCCAGGTCGGCATCGCTCACGTTGCAACGGGTAAAGTTAATTGTGCGAATGGAATGTAACTTGTCGAGCCCTAACCAGGGCCGCACAGACCTCGGCAGGAGCCGCACCAAGGCGCTGTCGTAGATATGGCAACGGCCGCCGACTTGATTGATGACCTGCAGCGCTTCGCGCTCGCGCCGGCCTTGAACAATGGGGTAAACAAGGATGGCGACGGTCAACCACGCCAAACCAACCAACTGCCAACAACAGCGCGCGAGTTGTGCGCGGTCAAGACGAAACGCCCCGATAAAGGAACGAGATACCGCATCGGACGAGCTCGCAGGAGCTCGCCTATCATCCACCGTTCCCGGAAGGTGGTTAGCAACGAACATTTTTCAGCTCTCCAGGCGCCAGTCCGTCGTGAACGACGAACAATGGAAATGAGCCGCACCGGCGGGTTTGCTCCGGTGTGGCGCCTGCTGCCTCTGTTCCTGTGGCTAATGTAACGATTGCAGGCAAAGTGTGCAACCACCTTTTTTCCCGCGTCTCATTTTTCCGGTTCCTTTGACAAATCTGTGGGTGGTTTTCGGGCCGAAAGCGGGGCGGGCGTTGGATTTTTTAAGTTGGCTATAGAGCAATAGAAGCGGGGACGCCTCGAGATCGGGTAAGGCATAGCAGGGCAATTGAATGATTTGGAATGAGGGAAACCAATGTCGTCCAGGCGGTAACGCCGCTTGAGCGATGGCGGTCATTCACCCGCCCTGGCCCGGCTATCCCTTGCTGGACCATGCTGCGCACGGTGCCCGCTTCCCAGCAGAGAGCCCGACTCCGTTTCACCAGAGGCAACCGCCAGTATCACCTCAGCAAGAAGATGCCCAACGGCGCCGCCAGTTTTTGAGACAAAACCCGCGTCAGTTCGCCGATAGCGATTTTGTGCTTCCACAGGCTTGTATCTTGGATCGCGGTAATCCATTACCGCATTTCTTGCGGATGCAGCCGCCTTTCCCCCACCCCCACAAAGGTCGCTCCGCGACAAAGGAAAGCGGTGATAAATCACCGCACTCCAAGGCTCAAAGTCGGCCGGCGGCATGAAATCTAGAATGCGGCTCCATTTTGCCGGGGTCTCCGCCTTATGCGGTCGGCTCGGTGTCGGCGGGGGCTTCCTCCTCTTCGCCTTTTTGCTTAATCTGGCTGGCCAAACTGGCGCCGGCGCCGGTCAATTGAGCCACGAGCGTGGCACCGGGGCTTAATATCTGACCGGACAAAATGCTGAGTTGTTCTTGCCGGCTGGGCCACTTGCTTACCTGGGCCACTTGCTCGGCGGTAAGCCGGCTCCCGTCCATCACGCCACCACGAGCCGTGAACGGCGCCCACTGCTTGTCGCCGGTCAAGGCCGTGATCTGCTTGGCCAGCGAAACGATGTCTTCGCCGCCCCAGACGACGGCCAACGAGCCTTCCATCTCTTCAAAGGCCGCAGCCAGCGGTGTGCCTTCAGCCGCCCGGCGAGCCAGGCTGTTTTTAATGACAATCAGGTTGATTTCTTTATCGCGCAACGTCTTGCGTAGACGCGAGTTTTTGTTGGCGTCGAGCCCAGCCACACTCACCAGCAAGGCGTTTTCCACACCTTCCAGCCGTTGGCGAAGATCGTCGCGGATCAGGTTTTTAACGAATTTACTCATGGAAGCGTTCGGGGTTCAGGGGTCAGGGTTCAGGGTTCAACAGGCTGGTCGCCGACCAAGCTTTCCCCCGACCACATGCTATTTATGCTGCGATGCGGATTCCGGGACTCATCGTGGCGCTGATGGCAATCCCGCGGACAAAATGCCCTTTGACGGTGTGCGGCTTGATGCTGTTGATGTGACCGATGAAGGCATTGATGTTGTCGACCAGATTTTGAGCGTCGAAGCTCAACTTGCCGACCAACGCATGCACCACGCCGCTGGCGTCGTTGCGAAACTCCACCTTGCCCGCCTTATATTCCTTGACCGTTTTCGCCACTTCCGGCGTGACGGTGCCGGCGCGAGGCGACGGCATCAGTCCGCGCGGACCAAGCACACGGCCGAGCGGCCCCACCAGGCCCATCATGTCCGGCGCGGCAATACAGACGTCGAACTCAGTCCAGCCGTCCTTGATTTTCTTGGCCAGGTCATCGGCGCCGATTTCATCGGCCCCCGCCGCTTTGGCTTGCTCCGCCAAGTCGCCCTTGGCGAAGACCACCACGCGCAGCGATTTGCCGATGCCGTGCGGCAGCACGATCGAACCGCGCACCAGTTGATCGGCCTGCTTGGCGTCGATGCCGAGCCGCATGGCCACCTCAACCGACTGGTCGAACTTGGTCGTATTAAACTGCTTGAGCAGCGCTACCGCCTTATCGAGCGGCATGGGCGCGCTGGTGGCCGGCGCTTTGGCCGCCAATGCTTTGAATCGTTTTGATTGGTGTGACATTCTCTTACGCTTCCACTGTGATTCCCATACTCCGCGCCGTGCCCTCGATCATGCGGCGGGCGTGAGCCACGTCGCGGGCGTTGAGGTCGGCCATTTTTTGTTTCACGATCTCGTCAATCTGCGCGACGGTGACTTTGCCGACCTTCTCTTTATTCGGCACGCCGGAGCCCTTGGCGATGCTGGCCGCTTGCTTCAACAGCGCGGCGGCCGGCGGGCTTTTGGTGACAAAGTCGAAACTGCGATCGTTATAAACGCTCACGACGACCGGTATCGGCATGCCGCCGGCTTCGCGCGTCCGCTCGTTGAACTGCTGGACGAACTGACCGAGATTCACGCCGAAACGGCCCAGCGCCGTGCCGACCGGCGGTGCCGGCGTCGCTTGGCCGCCGGGCACTTGAAATTTCACTTGTGCTACGAGTTGTTTTGCCATGACTAGGGTTCAGGGTTCGGGGTTCAGGGTTCAGCAATGCGGGCCAAAGAGCAGGAACTGGGATCGCGTTACGCTAGCGCGTCACTGAACCCTGAACCCTGAACCCTGAACCCTCCCTGCACCCCTCCTACAATTTCTCCGCTTGGTAATACTCCAACTCAACCGGCGTCGACCGGCCGAAAATGTTAATCATAATCGTGACGCGGCCATTGGCCGGGTCGATATTGTCGACATCGCCTTCAAAATTCTCGAAGGTGCCTTCCTTGATGCGCACGCGATCCCCCTGGTTAAAGGGAATCACGTTCTTAATTTGCTCTGGCGAGGACTCGTCGGGCTTGGAAATAACCTTGGCCACATCCTGAGGCGTCATCGGCGCGGGCTTGCCGCCCGAACCCGTAAAATCGCCAATGCCCGGCGTTTCACGCACCAAAAACCAGGTATCGTCGTTCAATTCCATGTGAACGACGATGTAGCCCGGATAAATCTTGCGTTTGACGATCCGCTTTTTACCCCCTTTAAATTCCGACACTTTCTCCGTCGGCACGACAATGTCGCCGAAGTAATCGCCCAGCCCTGCGATGGCAATGCGCCGCTGCAGGGCGTCGGCGATCGAATCTTCGCGATTGCTCTGCACCTTGAGAATGTACCAATCTTTCTTGATTGGCCCTTTTTCAAGCGAAAGCTCCTCGACCGGCGGCCGCGGAGGCCGCGGCTTGACAGGTTTAGGCGGCGCCTCCGCCACAGGCTCGTCCAATGCGGCTTCAGCGGCGGCGACAGGGACGGACGACCCATCGCCTGCGGCAGCCTGCTCGCTGCTCGCCTGATCGCTACTCGCCTGTCCATTGCCGGCCTGTGGGTGCGCGGCATCACCGGCGGCGCTTTCAGGAAAAGCGTCGTCGGAACCGCTCAGCAGATTTTCAAGTTCATCGCTCACAGCCGCTCACTCCCGTGTCGCGGTGTCGCAGCCGTACACCCCCTAGCCACGCAACACCCCCAGCCTCGTCAATAACAACTGCCACAATAAATCGTAAAAATAAAGCGTCGCCGCCAGCCCGAACATGGTGATGATCACCACCATCGAACTGCGAAACAACTCACCTTTCGACGGCCAAGAAACCTTATTCATCTCGGCTTCGACAGCGATCAAAAAGTCAGCAAAACGCGGCATGTTCACCGACCGGTAGCAAACCCACCAGCCGACGAGCAACACGGCCATTGAAACGCCAAGCTGACCGGCGGCCGGCAGCAAATCAGCCAGAAACTGGTGCAACCGCCAGGCGCCCAACGCGATGCCGATGCCCAGCGCGGCGGCAGTTACCTGCCGCGCAATGCGACCCTGGCTTCGTTTGTAAATGCCGGCACTGAACATGTCGCGCCATAAGGGGTGTACCGTGCTATTGCCGTTTCTCCCTTTTTTACGCTCGCTGTCGGTTTGGACCAATCCCATGGTTATGTAACTCCCGCGCCGGAAGGCCGCCGACCTTCTTGCGGCGACCAGCCGTTAATCGGAAAAAATAGCAATAGGGGCGACTGACGCTTCTCAGCCACGAAAACCTTCAAATATAACGATCGGCGAGTTTTACGCAAGATGACCGGCGGGAAAAAATCCAACGTCGAACTTCCCGCCTGACTCTCGCACTTGCCAGGCCGGTTGTGGGGTGTACAGTGGGCGATGAGGGACTCGAACCCCCGACATCCACGGTGTAAACGTGGCGCTCTAACCAACTGAGCTAATCGCCCGATCACACTCCACTAGAACGCCTATTCCAGCGGTTTGTCAACGGTAAAACGACGGGTTGGCGGCTTGTAGGGTGGGCACTGCCCACCACGTCACTATCATTCGCCCAAGGTCGATTTGCGCCGCAGCAAATGATGATAATGCTGAGCGAAACGATGCGCCTCGTCGCGGACGTACTGTAACAGCCGCAAGGCGTAGGCATGCCGGCTCAGCCGCAAAGGTTCGTCACTGCCCGGTAGGTAAATCTCCTCCTCGCGCTTGGCCAGCGAAATGACCGTCGGCGGCTGCAGGCCCAAAGCCTCGAAGGCCGCCAGGCCGGCGTTGAGTTGGCCCTTGCCCCCGTCAATCAGCAGCAGGTCGGGGAACGTCTCGCCCTCGGCCTCCAACCGCTGAAAACGCCGGGACACCACTTCATGAATGCTGGCGAAGTCGTCCACCCCGGCGACAGAACGAATCTTGAAGCGTTTGTACCCCGGCTTGAAGGGCAGCCCGTCGATGAACTGCACCAGGCTGGCCACCGTTTCGCCGCCGCCCAGGTGGGCGATATCGACACCCTCGATCACGCGCGGCGCCTCGGCGAGCTTGAGCACTTTTTTCAGACCGGCCAGCCCTTTTTTAGGGTCGATGTAGAACACTTCCGGCTGGGCGTGGGTATCCAGTTCGCCGCGCTCATCGAGTGTTTCCAGCATGCGAATCTCATCGCGCAGCCGGGCGGCCCGCTCGAAGCGCAATTCTTTCGAGGCCGCCGCCATCTCCTCACGCATCTGCTTGAGCAACGAGCTTTTCTTCCCTTCCAGAAACAGCCGCAGACGATGAATGTCGCGACGGTACTCTTCCTTGCTGATGCGCAGATTGCAAGGGGCGGTGCATTGGTTGATGCTGGCCAGCAAGCAGGGGCGAAACCAGCGCCATTTTTCATCGCCCTCGTCGATGTCAAGACCGCACGTGCGGAATTTGAATATTTTTTGCAACACCTGAATGGCCCCGCGCAGGCCGCTGGCGCTGGCAAACGGGCCATACAGACGCGTGCCGCGCTCGCTCGGCTCGCGCGTGAACTCAACACGCGGGAAGTCTTCGCGCGTGTGGATTTCAAGATAGGGAAAGGTTTTGTCGTCTTTGAGTTCCTGGTTGAACTTGGGCTGCACGTCTTTGACCAGCCGCGCTTCAGCCAGCAGGGCATCGACCTCGCTTTCGGCCTCGATGAAGTCGATGTCGGCGATCTCGCGCACCAGCTCCGCCGTGCGTCGTTCTTCGGCGGCCGCCTTCAAAAAATAGCTGCCGGCCCGTGCCCGCAGGTTCTTCGCCTTGCCGACGTAGATCACCCGGCCGGCGGCGTCTTTCATCAGGTAGACGCCCGGCTTCTGGGGAAAGGCGCGCACTTTGGCCGCCGCATGCCGAAAGCCGGGCGTTTGCCCGCTGTCGCTGCTGGCCTCA
>DASVGM010000075.1:0-4940 GCA_036379555.1 Pirellulales bacterium
CATCTCTCATCTCTCCTCTCTCATCTCTCATCCGCGGCTGAAACAATGACCTGCGCGGGCCGGATGACACGGTCGTGAAGTTGGTAGCCTTCCTGCGTCACTTGAACCACCGTGTTCGCGGGGTAGTCGCTCGAAGGTTGCAGCATGACGGCCGCGTGTAAGTGCGGGTCGAACGGCTGGTGCAGCGCCTTGATGCGCCGACACTGATGCCGCGCCAGCACCCCCTCAAGCTGCTCGGCCACCATTTTGAATCCCGCCAGAAGGCCGTCCGTGCCGGACTGCTTCGCCGCCGCTTGAATGGCGCGCTCGACGTTGTCCAGTACGGGCAACAAGTCGCTCAATAGCGGCAACTGGGCGTAACGACGCTCGTCTTCCATCTCCTTGCGCGTGCGTTTGCGATAATTGTCAAGCTCGGCCTGGGCGCGCAGCGCGCGGTCCTTGGCGGCGTTGAGCTCGTCACGCAGCGCCGCCCCTTCATCACGGTGGCCGTCGCCCGATGCTCCCCAGACGGCGTCGGTCGCCGCCGCGATGTCATCGGCCGGTGTGGCTTCGTTGGTTTTGGGATCGTTCATAAGTTTGCCACCTCTGGGTTTTCGCGGAGGATGGGCTTCCTTGCCCGTCACCATGTTGCGTGACGGGCTAGGAAGCCCATCCTCCTTAATGACGGCGGGCAACGCACCCTACGCGTCGCTTGGTTCTTCCTCCGGCATGAAATACTCTTTCAACTTTTCAAAAAAACTCTTGCGGTGCGGGCTGACGTTCGCGCGTTCCTCCTCGGCCAACTCGCGCAGCAATTCCTCTTGCCGCGGCGTGAGCGTCTTGGGCACCTCCAAGCTCACCTGCACCAGCAGGTCGCCTTGCCCGCGTTGGCGCGGGTCGGGCATGCCGCGGCCGCGCAAACGAAAATGATCACCCGGCTGCGTGCCCGGTGGAATCGTCAGCTCCTCGCGTCCGTCCAGCGTCGGCACTTCGACGGTGGCGCCGAGCGCCGCCTGCGAATACGTCAACGGTATCTGACAAACCAGGTGCTGGCCCTCGCGATGAAAGAGCGAGTGCTCCTTTACCGTCACGAAGCAGTAACAATCGCCCGGCGCGCCCCCCTCGGTGCTTTGGTTTCCCTCGCCGCCCAGACGCAACCGCGTATCGCCATCGACGCCCGGCGGAATGCGCACGTCGCGCTCCACGCGGCGCCGCACTTGGCCTTCGCCCCGGCATTGCGGACACGGCTCCTTAATGGTGCTGCCCGCTCCGCGGCAGGCCGGGCAGGTGGTTTGCACGCGAAAAATGCCCGTCGTCTGAATCACCTGGCCTTGGCCGCCGCAATAGCGGCAAACCTCCGGCTGCGATCCGCGCCTGGCCCCGGAACCGCCACAATCTTCGCAATGTTCGAGCCGTTCGATGCGAATTTTTTTCGTCACGCCGCGCGCGGCCTCTAAAAGGTCGAGCGTCACGTCCGCGCGCACGTCACTGCCGCGCCGGGCGCGACGGCCTCGGCCGCGGCTTCGTCGGCCGCCGCCGAAAAGGTCGCCAAAAATCCCCTCGCCGAAAACATCTCCAAATGCCTCGAAAATGTCGTTCACGTCGCCGAAGTGCGGCGCTCCGCCCGATCCTTCCAGGCCGGCATGGCCGTAGCGGTCGTAACGCGATCGCTTCTCGGCGTCGCTCAGCACTTCAAACGCCTCGGCGCACTGTTTGAACTGCGCGACGGCCTCCTCGTTACCGGGGTTTTTGTCGGGGTGATGCTGGATCGCCAGGATGCGGTAAGCGGCGGCGATCTCCTTGTCGGAAGCCGTCCGCGCGACCCCCAGTACCTCATAATAATCGCGTTTGCCTGCCATACTCACCATGACTGTCGCCGTTCGTGTTCAAAGCTATCGAATTATAGGTCCGGCCGGGCAATGGCGGACAGACGAGTTTCCGCATCAATCCGACGCGCTATTTGCCAAGACCCATAATTGAGCGCATGGTTCCGCGCCAGCGCCGCGAACGGGCCATCCCGCGCGCGGGATGGCCCGTGTTGCTGGACGCCGTGACCCTTGCTCTAGCGAACCGCCCCTTCGATGCGCGACTTCTTCTTGTCGTCTTTGTCGAAGTTGGTCACCATCGCCTCGGTGGTCAGCATCAAGGCGGCGATGCTCGCCGCGTTGCTCAGGGCGCTGCGCACCACTTTCAACGGGTCGATGATGCCGGCCTTGTGCATATCGACGTACTCCGCGTTGTTGGCGTCGTAACCGACGTTGACCGGCTTGCGGCTGACCTCGTCGGCCACCACCGAACCATCGATGCCGCAGTTGTCGGCAATCTGCTTCATCGGCGCCGAGACGGCGTGCAAGACAATATTGACGCCGATCTTCTCGTCGCCCTTGGCGCTGCCACGGGCCTTTTCAATGGCCTCTTTGCAACGCAACAGAGCCACGCCGCCGCCGGGCAAAATGCCTTCCTCAACCGCCGCGCGCGTGGCGTGCAAAGCGTCTTCCACGCGGGCCTTTTTCTGCTTCATGTCGGCCTCACTGCTGGCGCCGACGGAGATAATGGCCACACCGCCGGTGAGCTTGGCGAGACGCTCCTGGAACTTCTCGCGATCGTACTCGCTCTCCGTGGCTTCAATCTGGTTGCGAATCTGCTGGATGCGGTTTTGAATCTCCTCCTTCTTGCCGGCGCCCTGCACGATCGTCGTGTCGTTCTTGTCGACCGTGATCTGCTTGGCGCGGCCCAGGTGGCCCAACTCCAGGCTTTCCAGCTTCAGGCCCAGGTCTTCGCTGATGAGCGTGCCGCCGGTCAAAACGGCGATGTCGCCCAGCATCGCCTTGCGGCGATCGCCAAAACCCGGCGCCTTGACGGCGCAGATATTCAACACGCCGCGGAGCTTGTTCACCACGAGTGCGGTCAGCGCGTCGCCTTCCACGTCTTCGGCGATAATCAACAGCGGCTTGCCGGCCTGGCTCGTCTTTTCGAGAAGCGGAATCAGATCGCGCAGGTTGCCGATCTTCTTCTCGTGAATCAAGATCAAGGCGTCGTCCAGCACGCAGTCCATTTCGGCCGGGCGATTGATGAAGTAGGGCGAAATATAGCCCTTGTCGAACTGCATCCCTTCGACCAATTCCTTGGTGGTCTCCGTGCCCTTGCCTTCTTCGACGGTGATCACGCCGTCTTTGCCGACGCTTTCCATCACGTCCGCCAGCAGATCGCCGATTTCCTTGTCGTTGTTGGCGCTGATGGCGCCCACCTGGGCGATTTCGGCCTTGCTCGAAACCGGCTTGGCCATGCTCTTCAAGTGCTCGATGGCCGCTTCCACGGCCTTTTCAATGCCGCGGCGAACCGCCGTGGGATTGCTGCCGGCCGCCACGTTGCGCGTGCCTTCCTTGAAGATGGCACGGGCCAGCACCGTGGCCGTCGTGGTGCCGTCGCCGGCGATGTCCGAAGTCTTGGTGGCCACTTCGTTCACGAGCTTGGCGCCCATGTTCTCGAAGCGGTCTTCCAGTTCCACTTCTTTGCTGACGGTCACACCGTCTTTGGTGACGGTCGGGCCGCCGAACGACTTGTCGATAATCACGTTGCGGCCGGTCGGACCCATGGTAATAGCGACCGCGTCGGCCAGTTTTTCAACACCCTTGAGCATTTTCGCTCGAGCGGTGTCTTCAAAGAGAAGTTGTTTAGCCACGAGTTTGGTTTCCTTGTTTGTTTCGGTGGTAAGTTGTCTTTATGCGTCAACCGGGGTACTAAGCCAGCACCTTCGCCAGAATGTCGGCCTCGCGCAGAATCTTCACGTCCTGCCCGTTCACCTCAATTTCGGTGCCGGAGTATTTGCCGTAAATGACTTCGTCGCCCACCTTGACCGACATCGTGCCGCGCTCGCCGCTGTCCATCAGCTTGCCAGGGCCGGTGGCAACCACGGTGCCGCGCTGGGGCTTCTCCTTGGCGGTATCGGGCAACACAATGCCGCCCGCCGTCACTTGCTCGGCCTCCATTGGTTCCACAACAACACGATCATCCAGCGGCCGGAGGTTTACATTTTTCATTGTTCAATCCTTAATCTGTGAGTTAAATCGTTTGGTTCGTATGCTTTCCGTAGGGTGGGCATTGCCCACCGTCGAGCATCAGGTGGGCAATACCCACCCTACATTGAGCTTGGTTTACATGCCCATTCCCATTCCACCCATGCCTCCCATACCACCCATGCCTTCCATTCCTCCCATGCCGTGGTCATGATGACCGCCGGCTTCAGGCTCTTCTTCCTTGGGAATCTCGGTTACGAGCGACTCGGTGGTGAGCAAGAGCGAAGCGACACTGGCGGCGTTCTGCAGCGCCGCGCGCACCACCTTGGCGGGGTCGATAATGCCGGCGGCCACCAGATCGGTGTAGGCGTCTTTGTCGGCGTCATAACCTTCGTTTTTGCCCTTGAGCTGCCGCACGCGATTGACCACCACCGCGCCATCGACGCCGGCGTTGTCGGCGATGCAACGAAGGGGAAAGTCAAGCACGTTTTTCACAATTCGAGCGCCGAGGGCCTCATCGCCTTCAAGGCTCAACTTGTCGATCGCCTTTTCGCTACGGATGAGGGCTACGCCGCCGCCCGGCACAATGCCTTCCTCCAGGGCGGCCTGCACGGCCGACTTGGCGTCTTCCAGCAGGTGCTTGCGTTCCTTCATCTCCGTCTCGGTGGCGGCGCCGCAGTTGATCTGAGCCACGCCGCCCGAAAGCTTGGCCAGCCGCTCTTGCAGCTTCTCACGGTCGTATTCGCTGTCGGTGCCTTCAATCTCACGGCGAATCTGTTCGGCTCGGCCGTCGATATCGACCTTCTTGCCGGCGCCATCGACGATGGTCGTGTTTTCGGCACTGACGATCACCTTCTTGGCGCGCCCCAGATCGGTGAGCTTGATCGAGTCGAGCTGAATGCCCAGGTCCTTGAAGATCGCCGTGCCGCCGGTGAGCGTGGCGAT
>DASVGM010000076.1:0-2863 GCA_036379555.1 Pirellulales bacterium
GTCGAAGGCGTGGTGGACGTGCGCATTTTGCAGCGGCTCGACTACCCCGAATACATTGTCAATGTCAACCGCAAGAAAGCGGCCGACTTGGGCTTGAACCAGCGCGACGTCATGAGCAATGTCGTGGCGGCCTTCAATTCCAGCATCCAATTCAACAAGCGAAACTTCTGGATCGACCCCATCAGCCACAATCAATACTTTGTGGGCGTGCAGTATCCGGAAGGCGACATCAAGTCGATGGAAACGCTGACGAACATCCCCATTACCAGCCCCGTGCAAAACAAGCCGGTGCCGTTGGGCAATCTGATCGAAATCAAGCAGGGGCGAGTGCCGGCGGAGATCGTGCATAACAACCTGGCGCCCTCCATCGACCTGGTGATGGGCGTCGAGGGCGTCGATCTGGGCACCGTTTCCGACAAAGTGTGGGAAATTGTCAATGGCTTCGGCGAACCGCGCGCGGATCTTCGCGATTCCTGGACGCCGTATGACGTCGCGAACCCCGACAAGAACACGCGGGAGCTGATCAAGGGCGCGCGAATCCTGCTCAGCGGCGAATATGGCCGCATGCAGGACACCTTCCGCAACCTGGGCTTCGGCCTGATCGGCGCGGTGATGTTGATTTACTTCTTGATGGTGGCCTTGTTCAAGTCATGGCTCACGCCCTTGGTGGTGCTCTCCGCCGTGCCGGTCGGTCTGGTCGGCGTGGTGCTGATGCTCTTTGTGACGGGCACGCCGCTCAACGTGCAGTCGCTCTTGGGCGTGATCTTCATGGTGGGCATCGTGGTTTCCAACACCGTGCTCTTGACCGACTTCGCGCAAAACCTGCGCACGGCCGAAGGGCTTTCGCCCACAGAGGCGATTCGCAAGGCGGCGTCCATCCGCGTCAAGCCGGTGGTGATGACCGCCTTGGCGGCCTTCTTCGCCCTGATTCCGATGGCGCTGGCCTTTCAACGCGGCAGCGAAGCGAACGCGCCGCTCGGCCGGGCGGTCATCGGCGGCCTTTTGGCCGGCATGATTACGACGTTGTTTGTGGTTCCGGCGCTGTACTCGCTGGTGGTCAAAGATTATCCCACCGCGAGACCTACCGCCGAGCCAGACCTGGCGTAGTGCGCTCTCGGCCGTCGCTTGACGGGTGATTCCAAAACCTCCACGGATAGGGAGAGGGAGGATCGATTGTGTTCGGTCCTCCCTCTCACCGAACCGTTCGGGCGGCTTGCCCGAGGGAGTCTCGCGTTGGTTGTCTACAACGGCGGCCGCCCCTCAAGCCTCCGATTTTCCGCCGCTTGGCCGCCGAAGGCGGCCAAGCGGCGGAAAATCGGAAAAGGGGATGGCGGCAAATGCCGTATAGATAGCCAACGTGAATCTCCACCCGGCAAGCGGGTGGCATCAATGGTCCAACGCCGTCACCAAAAACGATGCACCACCTGTGAACCCTTCAAGTTGCGATTTGAGACGGTGCCGGCCGAAGAATCATCTCGGCTAACCCACGCGCAGCCTTTGCTCCACACGGCGAATTGCCTGATCGATGGAACATTTGCCATCAGCCAGTTCGAGTGGAGCTTGCAAGTCCATCCACTGGCGCACTTTCTTTTCGGCCGAGATGACCGTGCTGTGACGACGGCCGCCGAAGTAGCCGCCGATTTCGCTCAAGGCGGCGCGGGTGTGCCGTCGGGCCAGCCACATGGCCAACATGCGCGGATGGCTCACCTGCTTGCCTTTGTCGTGAGATTGCAAGCTCTGCGGCTGCAAGCCAAACAGTTCGCATACGACCGTATTGATTTCGTTCAGGCCGATACTCCGCGTCTGGCGCCGCAATACGTCCGCCAAGGTCTGTTCGGCCAAGGCCAGCGAAATGGGTTCGCCCAGCGCGCGGCTCGCCGCCTCCAAGCGGTGCAAGGCGCCGGTCAGTTCGCGCGCGTGCGTGGCGACTTTCGCGGCCAAAAACTCCGCCACCTCCGGCGGCAAAGCCAGCGACATACGTTCGCCAAGCCCCCGAGCGATGTCCAACAACATTTCGTAGTCGGGCAGATCGAGTTCGCACACGAGCCCGCCTTGCAAACGAGTGATGAATTCCGGCCCCAACTCCGTCAAATCTCGCGGCGCGCGGTCGGCGGCGAAGACCAATTGCCGCCCCTCGCGCCGGAAGACGTCGATCATGTGCAACAGTTCGGTGAGCGTGGCCTTTTTCCGCGCCAGAAATTGAATATCGTCGACGATGAGCAGGTCGAGTCCGCGATACTTGCGCCGAAAGGAGGGCAAGCCGCCGCCATGCAGCGCGTCGAGAAACATCGTCGTGAATTGCTCGGCCGGCAGATAAACTCCCTGGGACCGGGGGCGCGTGCGGCGCAGCTCATGACAAATGCCTTCCAGGAGGTGCGTTTTGCCACTGCTTGTCGGACCATGCAAAACCAGCGGCGACGAATGGCCCAAGCGGGCCACAATCGACTGCGCCGCCGACCATGCCAGCCGGTTCGCGGCGCCAACCACAAACGAATCGAAGGCAGCCAGCCGCCGGCGCGGTTCCGAGGCCGGCGGCGAAGACGCTGGCGCAGCGGCGTTGCGCGGCGCCGGAGCGCAGGCCGGTTTGGCCGGGCTTGGCTGTTTGGCCAGTTCCTGGTCAATGTGGAACCGCACCGGCACGATTCGGCCCAGCGCCAACTGACACGACGATTCGATCTCGTGCCGGAAATTGTTGCGCAGCCAGTCCTGGTGGAACCGGTTGGCCACAAACACCGTCACGGTATCTTCGCGGTAGTCGAGCCGTGTGGTCGCTCCAAACCATAATTCAAACCGTTCTTGTCCAACTTTGTCGGCCAGCGCCAGTTTTAGCGCTGACACGATCTCCATATCGTCTGTGGTCACG
>DASVGM010000077.1:0-2470 GCA_036379555.1 Pirellulales bacterium
TCCTGTCTATAAGGGCATACGTTGGCCCGTCGCGAGTTGCTCGGTAAGCGAAAGCAACAGCAGGATTTTTCGGTCAGGAGGGCCGGGTAACATGAGTCGAGCTATCCGGATTTTCCAATGATGCGGATTTGCCGCGCCTCAGAATCGCAGTCGCTACCCACACGACACCGGTGCTGAGATCGCCCCACTGGCGAGTTTCGGGATGGCGGCGCGAGCCATGTCGAAGTAGTCGCGGTGCCGCTCAATGCCAACGCATTCCAAACTGAGAGCTTCGGCAGCGGCGACCGTTGAACCGGATCCCATGAATGGCTCAAGTATCACCCCTTCGCCAAGCGGCAACGCCGCATGTACGAGTTGCCGCAAAAAGGACTGCGGCTTTAAGCTGGGGTGGTTGGCAATCGCCCGCTCAGATCGCGGCGTCCGCTCGCTACGAATTACGTCGTCGAACGGGCGATCGTCGGGTGTTCGCCGCAATGCGCCGGTCTGATAACGTCGCAAGCACTCGGCAACGGTTAGCTTGTTCGGCAACGGTTTGCGAAAGAGCCCCCACGGCTCGTAGCAGCCTTTTGGCAGCGATGAAACGCCGGGGAATTCCGTTTCCGCGTTCTTCGGCCGATCGCCGCCACGCAATGTTCGAACCAGCCGAATGACCTGCCCGCGAAACTCCAGACCTCCCTCGACCAGCGCATCGTAAAGCAATTGGGCGATAAAGGCATTGGTGGCGATAAAAACGTGCGCTCCCGGCCTCAACGCGCGTAGCGTTAATTGCGACCACTCTTTGAAGAACGATCGCATTTCCTCTCGTTCACCTTCATCCAACGCGGTGAACCGCGGCAGTGACGCCCTGACATGGCCATCAAACGATGGGGGGATGCGCCATACGCCGCCTCGGCCAGCCGCGAGTTTCGCCAACTGTTCGGCCTCATACTCCTTGACGCCGTAAGGCGGGTCGGTGACGACGGCGTGTATTGAATTCTCAGGCGCCCGTCGCAGCCAGTCCAGACAATCGGCATGAACGATCAGCGACTTGCCGATTTCAGTCGCCGCGAATCCACAAGTCCACGGATGGCCATTGTTTGTCGACAAGCTGGAAACCTCGTGTTGAGTCATCGACCGGCCATCCTACCGCGAAACTGGCGCAAATGTCCAGTAGCAGACTTCGTGATCTGCAATTCAGACATAAGCGGCCGCGGCGCTCTTCGAGTGCGGCGATTCATCGCCGCTTTCAACCGTCGCGAAGCGACCTTCTCTCCGACCACAAGGATGGCCAAGGAATAATCCGGGAAAAAACGCTCACGGCTGACGCCGCAGCCGAATCCAATCGCTATGGAAAACGCCGGGCTTGTCGATGCGCTCATAGGTGTGCGCTCCGAAATAATCGCGCTGGGCCTGCAACAGATTGGCGGGCAAACGCGCCGTGCGATAGCCGTCAAAGTACGTCAAGGCCGTGGAAAAAGCGGGCACGGCGATGCCCAACTCAAACGCCGTGGCCACCACGTGCCGCCAGGCCGGTTGCGCGTGCTCGATGGCTTGGCTGAAGTACGGCGCCAGCAGCAGGTTTTCCAGCTTCGCGTCGGCGTCGAAGGCTTCTTTGATGCGTTCCAAAAAGCGAGCTCGAATGATGCAGCCGCCGCGCCACAACATGGCGATGCTGCCGTAATCGAGCGGCCAGTCCAGTTCCGCCGCCGCCGCTTGCAGTTGCACAAAGCCCTGGGCATAGCTCGATATCTTCGAGGCGTAAAGCGCTTGCCGTACCTCTTCGACGAATGCCTTTTTATCGCCCTGAAACGCTTTGCCCGGACCTGGCAGCGCTTTGCAGGCGCGCACGCGCGCGTCCTTCAAAGCCGACAGGCTGCGCGCGTAAACGGCCTCGGTCACCAACGTGCTCGGCACGCCCAGGTCGAGCGCCAGTTGGCTCATCCATTTGCCGGTTCCCTTGGCGCCGGCCTTGTCGAGAATCTTGTCGACCAGGTAGCCGTCGCCTTCGGGGTCTTTCACGCTGAAGATGTCGCGCGTGATTTCAATCAGGTAGCTGTCCAGTTCGCCGCCGTTCCAGTCGGCGAAGACGTCATATAATTCGTCGTTGGTCAGGCCAAGCGCCTGCTTGAGCAGAAAATAAGCTTCGCAGATCAACTGCATGTCGCCGTATTCGATGCCATTATGCACCATTTTCACATAATGGCCGGCGCCGCGCGGCCCAACCCATTCGCAGCAGGGTATGTCGTGCCGCGGCCCGACTTTGGCCGCGATCGCTTGAAAGATCGGCTTGAGCAGGGGCCAGGCGGCCGGGCTGCCGCCAGGCATCAGGCTCGGCCCTTTCAACGCGCCTTCTTCTCCGCCGGAAACGCCCGTGCCGAGAAACAACAAGCCCTTCGACTCCAAGTATTTGGTGCGCCGCTCCGTATCGGCATAGTGCGTGTTGCCGCCGTCGATGATCACATCGCCGGGCGCGAGCAGCGGCAGGAGTTGC
>DASVGM010000078.1:0-10492 GCA_036379555.1 Pirellulales bacterium
TGCGCCACCTCTTTCGCCGCTGCGCGGCTTGCCTTGTCGACCTCATTGATTCCGTGGGCTTACGCCCACGGCTAAACTCTTTCGCCGCTGCGCGGCTGTGCCGAAAGATACGCTTCAGACACCGACCAGACCGCCGCCATAGGCGCGGGCAGCCATGCCGAAGGCCGCGGCACGCAAGCCCTGGCCGATTACTCGCACGCGGGCGGACGGTATAGCCAGGCCAATCTGCCTACCCAGGCCGCGCACGCCAGCGGCCAGTTTTTCCTGCCCGGCGACGTGCAGCAGACGCGCACGCAAATGTTCATCGCCACCAGCGACGCCACGCCCACGGAACTGACCATTGACGGCCAAACGCCGAGCGCCGGCAATCGTTACACGATCGCCCCCGGCCGTTCCTACGCAATCACGCTCTCGGTCTACGCTTGCGACAGCACGGCCGCCACCAACGGCTTTTTCAAGCGGATGTTCATCATTCAGCAGGCGGGCGGCGCGGTATCGCTGGTCGGCACGCCCCAGGTGATTGGAACGGACATCAACCCCGATTCGTTGGCCATCGCCATCCAGGCCGACAACACCAATAAGGCGTTGCAAATCGTGGTGACGGGACTGGCGAGCAAAAGCATTCGTTGGATTGCCGACGTGGAGGCGTTGGAACTGCTTTACGCCTCGGCCCCGCCGGCGCCAAGCATGGCCCGCTCGGCGGCACGCCGCGCGCGTCCGGCGCGGGCCGCGTCGCTAAATTCAGGACGGAGGGTGTGACATGCCGCTGGGTTGGGCGCAATTATCGTGTGACGACTGGGGCCGCATGGAGTGCAGCGACTGGGCGCAGATGCTCTGTAGCTCCTCGAGTAGCTCCAGCTCCTCGTCGAGCAGCAGTTCGTCATCAAGTAGTTCCTCGTCGAGTAGCAGCTCTTCTTCAAGCAGTAGCTCCTCGTCGAGTAGCTCTTCCTCAAGTAGCTCGTCTTCAAGTAGTTCGTCGTCGTCAAGCAGTAGTTCATCCTCATCGAGCAGTTCATCGTCGAGCAGCGAGAGTAGTTCATCGTCGAGTGAGAGCAGCTCATCGTCGAGCGAGAGCAGCAGTTCCAGCAGCATGGCCGGGCTCGACGCGGCGATGTGGAGCCTATCGACGCCCGCGCGCGCCGGCGGGCTTATCGACCGGCCCCCTTTCCCGCACCGCGTCACGGCGGTGATTCCGCACCGAGACACGCCCGACCTGCTCCGCTTGTGCATCCGTTTTCTCGAACGCCAAACCGAGCGGCCGTACATCATGGTCATCGACACCGGCTCGCGCGACGACCTGCTGCACGGCGTGCTCGCCATGCGGAGCGAGACGACCGAGATTCACCAGATCGCCTGTCACGGGCCGGACCAGATTGTGGCGTCCATCTCCCACGCGCTCGATCTCGGCCTTTCGGCCTGCCGTACGGATTGGATGTGGTGCCTGCATTCCGACTGCTTCGTAACCGACCGCCACATGCTTGAAGACATGCTCGCGCTCGGGGCCGGAGGCGATTTCGGAGCGATCGGCTACCGCGCGCCGCACGGGCTGAGCTTTGGCGCCGACGGCGCGGGCCTGCTTTCCAGCACATGCACGCTGTACCACGTTCCGACGCTCGACCGGCATGAAATCTCCTGGTCGATTCGTCGTTCGGAGAGGCGCGCGGAGGGGAACGGTCAACCCTCCTTTATAACGCCCGAGTTGGCCGCCCACAGCCGCCTGCGCGAGCGCGGCGTCGCCACGTTCTTCATTGCCGACGAGCAGCCCCAAGGCGTGGAGATCGACGCGCACCGCGTTCATCTGCGGGCCGCGACGGCCCGAAGAATCGGACTGGCGCGCAACGACCGTGACGACCGCGCCATCCTGGATCGCCTGGCGGATCTGGCCGAAAGCGGAGACGGTTTGCTACGCGAACAACGCGCCGCGTCGAATCAGCGGCTCGCTGCGCCGGCGTCAGCGCATGACGCTCCTCGCGCGGCGGAACGCGCGCCAACGGTTTCGATTCTTGTCACGGCGCGCAACTACGCGCGCTTCCTCCGCGAGTGCTTGCAATCGTGCGTCTCGCAGAGCGTGGAGCCGATCGACGTCATCTATTCAGACGACGCGTCGACGGATGAATCGGTGGAAATCGCGAGATCGTTTCCCAGGGTCACCGTGTTGGCCGGCCGGCGGCACGACGGTGTTTGCGCCGCGCGCAATCGCGCCGTGGCCGCTTCACGCGGCGAGGTGTTGATTCACGTCGATGGCGACGATCGGCTGCCGCCGGACTTCGTGGCTCGGCACGTGGCGGCGTTGACGCCGGACACGCCGTTCGTCTACGGACCCGCGCAGGCGTTCGGCGAGCACAGCACGCTGTGGTCGGTGCAGCCTTGGGGCGAGAGGCCGATCTGGGAAATGAATTTTTGCAACACGTCGTCGGCGATCTGGCGCACCGTGTTCGACGCCGCCGGCGGCTGGCGAGAGAACCCGACGGGCACGTTTTGGGACTGGGATCTGTTTCTCAGGGCGTCGCGCTTCGGCACGCCCGCGCCGAGCACGGCGACGCTCGAGTACAGACAACATGGCGAAAGCTGGTCGCACACGCACGCCGCTGAAGCGGAGTGGTCGAGCCGCGTCGGCGTTTTGGGCCAGGTGCGGCGGGCGCGCGTCAAGCTTTCGATCGCCTGCATCCACAGCGGACGATTGCCGGGCCTGCTCAAACGCTGGTGCAACGCGATCGCCGCCAATGTATCGCGGGCCGAATTGTCTCACCGACCGGACTTGACGATCCTCGACAACTCGACCGATCAGGCCGACTCGCTTTATCGAGAGACCGGCAGGCTGGGCGCACTGTTTTCCGCCGTTCGCATTTTGCCGCACCCCGCGCGGGTCAAGTGGTCCAACGAAACCGAGCGGCGAAACGCCGTCGCCACGTTCATGGCGGAGGCCTCAAACCGCGTGCTCGACGAAACGCGTGGCGAGTTGGTATGGCTGGTAGAAGATGACGTCATTCCACCGCCGCTGGCGCTTCGGCAACTGCTGACGACGATCACCGAGGGTTATCCGCTGCGCGCCGCCGTCTCAGCGCTCTATCGCAATCGGCATGATGACGTGGGATGGATTGCGGGACACTGGGACCGCGATTCGCCTCGCAACATGCGCGAGCCGTTTTATGATGGCGGCGTCATGACAGTTGACTTCGCTGGCACGGGATGCCTGCTCTTCTGGAGAGCGTTAGCGCCAGATAGATTTGCGCCGTTCCTCGCGACTACGAAACATGGGCTGATCGCCTCGCACGACTGGGCGTTCACTGACGCGATGAGTCGTTCGGGTCGGAAGGTCGTGATGTTGACCGACATTCGCTGTCGTCATTACAAGGCAGAAGGGGACTGGGTGTGATGCAAAAGCACCTTATTATTTCACGGTTTAACGAAGACCCGGGGTGGCTGTCTCGCGTGAACGGTTGCGACAAAATATGGATCTATGACAAATCGGAAGAGCCGCTGCCTGGATCTATTCCACTTCCGAACACAGGCCGCGATGTGGGTGTGATTCTGACGCACATCGTTCGCCATTACCAGGAGTTGCCAGAATGGTTGCTCTTCGCACAGTGCAATCCATTCGACCACACGATTAATTTTCTTGATGTCGCCAACGCCGCTACGTATAACGACGCGCTGGCGCACAATCGTAGTTGTTATACGAATAACAAGCTGGCGGCCGATGGCTTTCTCGGCCTGGGAAATCAATTCGACATTTATCGTGGGCTGATTTATTTGGACGAACGATCCGCAAATGATGATGCGTGGCGAACATTTCACGAGGACAAGCACGATCGCTTGTTTGATCTATGGTCTCGCCTTTGGCCGGACCACCCGGCCCCGACCGTTTGGCCAAGTGCGTATGGCTGTCAAATTCTCGTCTCTCGCGAGCGAATTCGCGAATGGCCGCTCGAACTATATCGTGAGTTACTGCGTGCGGTAAGTGAGTCAACCACGATCGTTTATGCGTTGGAGAACCTGTGGTGGCGGTTATGGGGCCCGCCACCGGCGCCGGCACCACGTTGTATTGACGGTCGGATGGCGCACTTTTATCAGGATATACCCGGCTTCTTCGACTTCGCCGATGTCTATCGCGAGCAGGTCTGGCGCGCGCATGATGGCGCGCACTTCGTCGAGATTGGCTGTTGGATGGGACGATCGGCTGCGTTCCTCGCCGTTGAAATCGTAAACTCGCACAAGCGGATCAAGCTTGATCTGGTAGACACGTTTTCAGGACGCCTCGACAAGCAAGACGGCGTGGCACCTCATGTCATGTCCTTAATGCGCCGAGATTTCGACGCCAATCTAGCCCCGATTATAGACAAGGTGCGAGTCAGGCAGATGCCGTCAGTTCTCGCTGCGGCGACATACCCCGACGCCAGTGTTGACTTCGCGTTCATCGACGCCGCTCATGATTATGAATCGGTTAAGGCGGACATATCGGCATGGCTACCGAAGATCAAAGTCGGCGGCACGCTGGCTGGGCACGATTTTAATCAAGACCGTGGCGAAGTCTCCAGGGTGGTTCAAGAAGCGTTTGAGGACCGGTTTATCGTGAGCGGCCAGACGTGGCTGGTGCAACTATGAAATATGACGTAACCATCGTAGTTCCGTGCAAAGGGTGGCTCCATTACATCAAGCAAACGGTCCCGTCGTTGTTGCGGCAGGAAACATCATCTGAATACCGTGTACTGATCGTTGACTATGGCTGCCCTCAGGACACTTTGGGATGGGTCAAGTCGCAAGCTCAGCCCAGATTGCACTGTTTGCGAGTCAATGATAATACATCGCCATTCAACATATGCAGATGCCGAAACATCGGGGCGCGACATGCAGATTCGCGGGTGATTGCGTTTCTCGATGGCGATATCGCGGTGGCGCCCGACTATGTTGAAAAAGCGATGTCGAGCATGTTAACCCACGACTGCGGCTTCGTTAATTACTCAATCGCCCGACACACGGCGCGTCACATTGCACATGGAAGATATGCCTTCGACCAATTGCCGGACGAGCTCGCGGGCGTTCCAACACACCCACAAAAGATATATATCGCTAACTCCGTTGTTTTTATTCGTTCGGAGATATTGGAGAAATTCAAGGGCGAGGACGAACTCTTCCAGGGATGGGGATTCGGGCACACTGACCTGTATGATAGAATCCTAAGCTCTGGCGAGAAGAATGTCTGGATTGGCGGCGCATTTGAGTACCTTCACACCAGCGCCGAAGAGCGAACGCAATTTTATGTCGAAAAGGATGCAAGGAAATCCGCCGCAACCAATCTCGCGCGAATGCGGACAAAACGAGAAATCAACCCTTCCGGCTGGGGCGTAACGAATGATTTCGAGTTGTTTGAAGAGTGAACCTTATCGGACTGTCGCTGCAACTCGCAGCCCGACATTGATGCCCTTGGTGCCTGTTTTGACCTGGGCGGCGTAGTGCGACGTACCGGGTGGCGCCGTCTGCTGGTCATGCCAACTCCCACCGAGAACCGTCGTCGGGCCAGACCGTTCGTAGACATTGCCGACTAGGTCAAAAAGTCCAAGGGCGTCCGCCATCTTTGTACCAACGGGGTGTGTCGTTCCCGCACTGTTTGAAGTTTGCCACGCGAAGTCATTGAGCTGAGAAATGTCAATAGCTTTGAATGCCAAAAATTGAGCATGGTCATGCTCAATATCGTTCGGCAAGTGAAACACAAACCGGCCGTTAACGCTGATTTTATCGCAAAACAGTTGACACTCGTCGAAGGTGACGCACTCAACCGGCCGATTATCACCTTCGTAGCGGCTGGGATTGCTCCCCATCACTGCCTGCCATTGCTTCTGCGTTACTTCCGTCCGCGCGAGCCAAAAGCTCTTAACTTTCCCGTCCGCGCTGGCTGGAATCTTAACCAGCACCAGAGGAACACCGGGCGCGAGCATGATCGTGGCCTTGTTTTTGCCGATGCTTGATTGGCCGGCCAAGTCGATATCGCCGGCGTCTTGCAAGCGCTTTTCCGTGCGAGTCTTGAGCAGGCCGGTAACGCCGGCCAACCCCTGCGCGTACCAAAAAACCGCCCGTCGCCGGCATGCTCGCGAGTTGTCGCGCTGCTCAGCCTCGGAAAGATCCCACCACAAGTCGCCAATCTTCACCTGATCGGCGGCGACCGCCGCGCCCTTGGCATCGGCAACTGCGGCGTCTCGCAAGGTGCCGGCGGGCGCTTTGGCCAGATGCTCCAGGCCCAAGTCCCAGTCGTTCTCTTCAAAGCAGAGGTGCTTGCCGACTACCTCGTTGGCCGCCGGATCGTCGGAATTGTCTTTCAGCACGCGGTTCGCCTCGGCGACGGCCTTGCGACGCGCTTCATGCTCCAAACGCCGCTTCTTCAGATCGGCGCGCGTGGCGGCGATTTCCTTGCGCAGCTTCACGTCTTTGCCATGCAGCGCGGCCGCCTGCGCGGCCTTGCCGAGACGCTCCGCGGCGTCAAACCGCCCGTCCCGCGCGGCCTCATCCAGCAACTCCAAAGCCGCCTTCGCCACGCCGGCGCACTCATCGCTCGGCCGCGCAAGTTTGGCGGCGCCTTCGAGCGCCTTGACCTTGGCCTCAAGACCATCGAACTCAAACCGCCGCGCCAGGTCGTCATAGGCTTCAAAGGCGAGCTTGAACTTGCCCGCGCTCGCCGCCAGTTCGGCCGCCATCAACAACAGCGCCGCGCGCTCGGCGGGCACGGCTGTCTCATTGACCGCCGCCAGCAACAACCGCGCCGCCTTGAGTTTGTCGTCGCCGGCCAGGTCGTCCTTGTACGTTTCGCGAATAAGCGCTTCGGCCTTGGCCAGGGCGTTTGCGTCGGGCATGGCGGGCGACAAACCTCCGTTGCTCGCCGGCGCGCTTGCTTGTGCCGCGGCCTCCGCCGGCGCGGCGGCCGGTGCGGACTGCGCCGGCGGCTCGACCTTGGGCGCGGGCGTGTCTGTGGGGCGGCCCGCCGGGCCGTCTTTCACTTCCGGCGGGCCGGCGGCCCGCCCCACGTCTGGGCTCTCCGGCGGTGCGGCGGGGGCCGCAGGGGCTGGGGCATCGGTCGGTTTCGCCACCGCGGCGGCGGGCGGTTCCGCTTCGACCTCCGGCTTGGCGATTTCCTCCTCCAACTTTGGACTTTGGACTTCGGACTTTGGACTACTCCCTTCCGACCTTAAACCTCCCCCGTCGGCTGCCGTCGCCTGGGCGATACTCTCCGCATCGGGCGAATGTCCGCCGCGCGAGCCGGCCCAAATGACCAGCCCCAAGAGCAACACTAAGACGGGGGCGAAGAGGGCGACCATCCGCCAGGGGTTGTTCTTAGGTCGTTTCGCGCCGGGCCGGGTTCGTTGCGCGCCAAGCCGTGTGGGCGTCGCCAGCGGTTCGGCCGCCGCGACGGCGGCGGAGAGTTGCGCCAGCAGATCGCCCTCGGCGAGGGCGCTCGCGGGCGCGGCCGCCGGGGCGGGCGGATTGGCGGCGGGCAACTGCCGGCGCAAATGGTCGTCGTACGCGGCACGGCGTTGCGAATTGAGCAGGCAGATTTTGGCGGAGGAAATCTCGTTCAGAATCTTCTGCGACGCCGCCGAGTGTTTGCCGATTTGATAGGTGCGCACGTGGGCCATTTGCCGGTCGGCGGCGGCCTCGATCACGTCCGGATCGCTTTCAAATGGCGCGATGCCCAACAGCCGTTAATGGTTCGCCGGTTGCTCGCTCGCTGGAATGCCCAGCCATTTGTGATAAGGGTCGAAGGTTTCTTGCATGGGTTGACCTCGCTTACCGTCGTTTCATGCCCCAGTTTACCGCGCCGCCGCCCGCGCGTGAAGCGCGGCGACACAATTCAGGCAGGGGCCCGATTTTCCAAAACGCCGCAACAACGTGAACGCCGCGATCCGGCCATCGGGATCCCGATGTAATGGTCATCGATCCGACTGGCGCGACCTTCGATGCGCGGTGACGCCCTTCGGCATCCGGGGAATGACGCCCTTTCAGGGCTAACCGGCAATCGTGGCGTACGAACCCAGGGTTCCGCTGCGCTCCACCCTGGGCTATCGAATGACGCCCGTACCGGGCTACACTTGCCGGCTTGTTTCGTGTTGTCAGCGACTTGACGCGCGCGGACGTCGCTGTCAGACTCGGCCATTGGCGCTCCGCGGTGACGGCCGCGCGGACGCCTTTCGAGCGCTCGAATTCCACGACCGCGGCGCGGACGCCGAATTCTCCCTCCGACAAGCTGCCGTCGTCCGATAGGTTGGAGCCTTCGCCGGCCAAGACGCCAACCTCCACGCCCCCGCCCCAGAGATCATGCGGTTCAGCAAGGCTCCGAGCGAACCGCGCGTGGCGGATGTGCCAATTATGCGGACAGCCGCCCCCCTGATTGCGACCGCCGGCGCGCCGCGTTTGCGCCGCGCCTGAAGCACAAGGTAAAGTGTTATACTGTACGCGGCGTAACGCAGTTTCGGAGAGCGTTTCCCGCCAAGAGCATCAACGCGACGAGCCCGCCTCGCTTTTGTTCGCGTATCGCCGAGATCGTAGAGGCCTGACAATCGCGTGAAACCTGTTTGCCAAGTAACCCGATCGCGAATCGCCGCCTGGCTCGCCAGGTTGGCATCGCTGCTGTTTTTTCTCTCGTCGCTGGGCTATTTGCTGCACACCTCCAACGACCCGGTGTTGCTGGGCAAATATAGCAGCCAATACGTTCTTTTTCTGGCCGTGCAGTTCTTCGTGATGGTGCCGGCTTTTTACTTTCTCGCCAGGTTTTGCGCGGCCCGGCATGAACTGACGCTGCGCTCCGGACGGACGCTCGTCTTTCGTCCGCGGCACAAGCTGGCGTTGGTGTTCGCCGTTGGCGCCATGCTCTATTTTTCGGCGATCGCCTACACCGATTATTTGGTGCGCACGCGCACGATGACTTACAGTGGCGATCGCTTTCATCCGTATTTGCAAAATACGCCGATTCCCAATGCCGCGCACCTGCACATCAACCGCTGGGGTTTTCGCGGCGACGATTTCGATCAACAAAAAGGCCCCGACACGTTCCGCATTTTCATGTTCGGCGGTTCGACCGTCTTTTGCAGCACGGTGCCGTTTGAGGAATCGCATTGCCGCCTTCTCGAAAAGCGGCTGCGTGAAGCGTATCCGCGGGTGCATGTTGAAGTGCAAAACTTGGGGGTCGATTGGCACACCACCGAGCATGATACGATCAAACTTTTGTTTTACGCCCAGGATTTCTCTCCCGACCTGGTGGTCACGTTTCACGGCATCAACGATCTGGTCCGCAGCCTGACGCCGGACATGTTTGGCGACGGCCAATACCGTTCCGACTATCGGCACTATCTCGGCCCGGCCGCAAATCTGGTGACGGGCGGTCGCAAAGTGCCTTGGTCGGTACTCACCGGTTATTGGTGTTCGGATTTGTTGTTCGATCAGATACGCATCACCGGTCCCGATGGCGACGGCCTGGGCGGCGTGCGCACCTCGTTCGTGCCCAAGGCCCGGCCGGTGGAGATCACCGCATGGCCCAGCTTGGCGGCGTTTGAGCGCAACCTGCGCGATTTCGTCGAGATCGCCCGTTTGAAGAACATGCAGGTCTTGTTGGCCACGCAGCCGTCGCTTTATCGTGAGGATTTAACCGAGGCCGACCGCCAACTGCTCGTTTTTCCGCTCTCGCATTACTTCAATGGCCAGCGGCCGTCGCTCTACTCGATGATCGACGGCATGCGGCTTTTCAACAGCGACACACGCCAGGTGGCCGCTGAACTGCGAGTGGACCTCGTCGATCTTGAGCGGCGGATGCCCAAGACGACCGATTATTTATATGACGACGTGCATTACACTCGAGCCGGCAACGAGCTAGTGGCCAACGCCTTCGCCGCGCAGATCATCGAGTCGCGGGTTATCGACCGGGTGCTGCGAAAGCGCGCCGAGCGGGGTGAATTGGAGAGTCAACGCACGTTCGACGAAAGACGGTAGCCGGAAATGAACGATCAACAAACGACACTATCCGACCTGCGTGAGATCGTGCGGCAATTCGTCGATGAACGCGACTGGCGACAATTTCATTCGCCGAAAAACCTCTCCATGTCGTTGGCCATTGAGGCGGCCGAGCTGATGGAGCATTTTCAGTGGATTTCGCCGGAAGAATCTCGCCAAATCGCCGCCGATCCTGAGAAGCTGTCCGCCGTGGGCGAAGAACTTTCCGACGTGCTGTGTTATGCGCTCGCCTTGGCAAATGAGCTTGGCCTGGACGTCTCAACCGCCCTGCGCGATAAAATGGTGAAGAACGCCCGCAAATACCCGGCGAACGACTACCGCGGCCGGTTTGGGTAAGAGGGCCTGATTGGACAGCGCCACTTTGGTCATTTATGCCCGCCGATCGTGCGAAAGTGGCGCTGTCCAAGTAAGAAAGCGCCTCGTTCCCTATCGACTGCGTGGTTGTGGGCATAATGTCTCATTCGTGGCCGCGTGACGTAGGGCCGCTCTGGCCTGCGCA
>DASVGM010000079.1:0-3852 GCA_036379555.1 Pirellulales bacterium
GATTCACCGCGACATCAAGCCGGCGAATGTCTGGCTGGAGGGCGCGAGTGGTTGGGTGAAGCTGGTCGATTTCGGCTTGGCCCACGCCGCCGAAGACGTGCATTTGACGCAAACCGGCGCGATTCTGGGCACGCCGGCCTATATGTCGCCCGAACAGGCGCGGGGCGAAACGGTGGATGGCCGCACCGATCTCTACAGCTTGGGCGCGGTGCTGTACAAACTGACCACCGGCGAGGTTCCCTTTCGCGGCGCGAGCACGATGGCCGTGCTGATGGCCTTGGCGACGGAAACACCCCGCCCGCCGGTTGAGCTGAATCCCGGCATTCCGCCGGCGCTCAACGACCTGATCTTGCGGCTCTTGGCCAAAAAACCGGACGACCGATATGAGTCGGCGGCGGCGGTGGCGGAGGCGATTCGCCAGATCGAAACAAGTAGGGTGGGCATTGCCCACCATGAACCGGAAGGCGAGCCGTCAGCGGATGTCCCGGTTCGCCGTCGGCCGCGTTGGCCGCTGGTCGCCGCCGCGGCGGCAGCCGCCTTCTTGCTGGCGGCGATCGTCATCATCGTGCGCGACAAGGACGGCAAGGAGGTGTTTCGTGCAACCGTGCCCGACAGCGGCAGCGTAACCTTAACCGAAGGCAATGCGGCGGCCAAAGCAACCCCGCCACTGGATGACGGGAGCGCCATTCCGCCGCCCGCCGACATCACCGAGCCGCCCCCGTTGGAAGAATGGCTCAAGGGCCGGACGGTGCTGACGGTGGCCCAAGACGGCAGCGGGAAGTTCAAGACGATTCAGTCGGCGCTCGACGCGCTGCAGGCTGGGCAGGTCGTCAAGGTTCTCGATCGCGGACCCTATCGCGAACAACTGAACGCCCGTGTCTTGCCGGCCGATACCGGCCTGGTAAGCGAAGTCAGCGCGGTAATTGAACTGCCGGAATACAGGCTCGAAAACAAAGGCTCGCCGTCGGAATTGGAAGTGGGGCACTTTTTTCGCGAAATGGACGGCTTTCACCTCGCCGGTTTCAAGCTGGTTTTTCCAGGGCAAGAGCACTTCCGCCGTTGCGGTTTGTATACCGTCCGCTGCGAAGGCCTCGTGCTGGAGCACTGCTGGCTGCATGGCCTGCGCGGCGCGCTCCAAGCAAGGGTTACGGGCCACGCCGGCGACGGAGACAAGCCCGTTTGCATTCGCGAGTGTTTGATCGAAGGCGCCCTCGATGTCGGCTCCGTCGACAATGAGCAAGCGGCGATCTTGGTGGCGCGCAACCTGTTTGTCGGCCCCGACGGGGCCAATGCGGTGCAAGCTTTGCTGGCCATCGGCAAGGCGGCGATCTACAGGTACGTCGGAATCAGAGGTAATGTTTTTGCCAGCCCCAAGGATGGACTCGCGTTGCACGACCCGAAACACCTTGGCAGGTTAGAGATTACCAACAACACCTTTCTGGGAAGCAACCCGATTAGTTGGTTTTACTTCGATGACAACGCGGTTCCCGCGGGACAAGCGATCATCGCCAACAACCTGCGACTGCGTCCCGGCCTGTTGGCGTTGCTGCTGGGCTCAACGCCAGCGGCCCCTGATCGTCTGGCACAAATCCATGATGCCGCTGGGCGGAGTTGGCACGTCGCCCACAATTGCTACCCGCGCGAGCTTCGGTCGGGAGATTCGGACTATCAAGCCAGTGTCGTCAAGTTCCCCGGCGACATCCTTGGCGCACCTCGGTTGATTTCGATGGCGGCCGATAACCGCGATTATTTGCGTCCTGAATCCGGCGACTCGATCGCCACGGCCGGCGCCGGCGGCGAACTCCCGAGCTACATCGGCGCCCTGCCGCCCGGACCCGCGCCGAAGGAAGGTGATTGGTTCACGCGGCTGCGCGAGCGCTGGACCGACGCAGGGTGGGCATCGCCCACCACTGAGTCCACGGTTGGCAACGCTCGCCCGACGATTGCCGAACCGCCGCCCTTGGAAGAATGGCTCAAGGGCCGCGCGGTGCTCACGGTCGCGCAAGACGGCAGCGGGCAGTTCAAGACGATTCAGGAAGCGATCAATGCGCTCAAGCCGCATCAGGTGGTGAAAGTACTCGACCGCGGACCCTATCGCGAATCCATCCGTACTGCCGGCCTGCCGGACGATACCGGCCTCATCAGCGATCAACAGGCCACGGTCGAAACGCTCGCCTGGCCGGAGGGCGGCATCGCGCATTTAATCGGGCCCGTCGAAAAGTTCCGCCTGGCTGGAATACGATTCGTCGCGCCGCGGCGCGATTCCTGGGGCGCCATCGTGCTTTGGGCCGAGCCGTCCGGGCTGGTGATCGAAGACTGTTGCTTCGCCTTGGCCGTCGCTCAACATCCGACTCAGTCCGTTGCTGCCCTGTACTTTGCCCCGGAAATCGAGGCGCCGGACAAAAGTCCAATCGTGGTCCACAACTGCCTGTTCGAGTTCGCGTTGCTCGAAATCGCCGGCGGCGTACGGAGCCATCCGACGTTTATCGTGGAGCGAAACTATTTCAGGAAATCCGGCGTGGGTCTGGGCAGGCGGCTCGACCAGGCGGTTTTTCGCCACAACGTTTTCGACGGAGCGAAAGAGTGCTTCTGGATCTACGAATTGAGCGACGTCACCCGAGCGTTGGAAATCAGCAACAACACCGCGGCAACCGGCGTTTCGGTCGTGCATGCGGCTCCCCCGCGAGGAGTCCTTCTCCGCAACAACATTACCGAACATGACGTGGCAGTCGATGGCGAAGTTTACAAATTCCGGGCGGAAATCGTCAAAAACTGGCAACGGGACCATAGCTCGTATCTGCGCCGGTCGCTGTTGGCCAAGTCGCCAACGGATGTCACGGTCGAGCCCGCTTACCTCTCCAGCGATCCGGCGGACCGCAACTACCTGCGCATTCCAGCCGACGGCCCGCAAGCCGTCGGCGGCGCCGGCGGCGACCTGCCGAGCTACATGGGCGCTCTGCCGCCCGGCCCCGCGCCCAAGGAGGGCGATTGGTTCACGCGATTGCAAGCGCGCTGGACGACCGGCGGGCAGGCATCGTCCGCCGTTGAATCCGAGGTGGGCGATGCTCGCCCGACGATTGCCGAGCCGCCGCCGCTGGAAGAATGGCTCAAAGGCCGCACCGTGCTGACGGTCGCGCAGGATGGCAGCGGGCAATTCAAGACGATTCAGGCGGCGCTTGACGCGCTCAAGGCACACCAAGTGGTGGAAGTCTTGGATGCGGGGCCGTATCGCGAAACATTAAGATGCTTCGGCCTGCCGCTCGACACCGCGCTGGTCAGCCGGCGGCAGACGACGATTGAGATGCCCGACGAGCAAGGCGAACCTCATTATTTACACCAAAGCGACGGTTTCCGGCTCAGTGGTTTTCGCTTTTTTTCGTCGCCGCGCCAGCAGTGGAGTTGGCCTTGTCTAGTTACGTGCGGCGCTGTCACCAATTTGGCCGTCGAAGACTGCCATTTCGTCTGGAAAGCGCCGCGCGACCCAAGGACGAAGCCAGCCGCGGTTCACATCGCCGAGGCGGCCGGAGCGCGGCCGTCCGCCGCCAGTGTCGTGCGCCATTGTGTGTTCGACTCGGCATCTCTCGCCTTGGCCGGAAACGCGGACGGCAATTCAAAGGGATCGCTCCGAGTCGAGCATAATTACTTCCGAAACACCTATATCTTCCGCGCAGGTAAGTCGCTGTACCAATTGCTGATTCGCCATAACGCGATCGAGGCCGGCACGATTGAGATTACGGAGCTCGAAGACGTGACCGGCATTCTTGAAATCAGCAACAACACCGTAACCGGCTCGGATTGGAGTTTCAATATTCGCGGCGCCGCGCCGAAACGCGGGCTTATCATTCGCAACAA
>DASVGM010000080.1:0-4941 GCA_036379555.1 Pirellulales bacterium
GCGGAGCAAATTGCCGTGGCGTTGCGGCGAATCGATCTGCTGATAAAGCTCGATCGCGTCTGGAAACCGTTCCAGCGCCTCTTCGGCCCGGGCCAAGTTATAGAGCGCACCGCTGCGCCAAGGACTGTTGGGGTCTTTATCCAGCGTTCGCTTGCTGAAATAATTGGCCGCCGTCCGATAGTTCTTACTCTCAAAAGCGACCAGCCCGAGCCAATAGCTGGCGTCGTGCTTGGCCACCGGCGCCAGTTCCATAAAACGCCGTGCGGACGCTTCCCACTCGTCGGGCGGTACCCTGCCGCGCAGGTCTTTCATTTCCACCTCGGTCAGCGCCGGGCCCTTGGCGATTGTGTTGTCCGGCGGCCGCGCGAGCAGATAGTACGACATCGCCCCATCTTCTTCCTCGAATTGGCCGAGCAAATGACGCACGCGGCCTTTCCAAAGCGCCGGAATCAACTCCACCTTTTTCTTCAACTGCCGAGGAAACGGCACCATGAATGGTTCAAACTCGGCGGCCAGCGTCTCGCGACCTTTGCGGCCCATCAGCGCATGCTGCTCGATTCGCTCGTAAGGTGCCGGCCAAAGCCGCACATCGGCCACTTGCTTTGTCGCCAGCAACCGCTGGGCCAGGGCCGACGGTTCAAATGAAAGCACGACGCTCTGCTCGCCCGCCAATTGCGATTCCAACAGCGCCATCCGCTGCGAAAGATACATGGGCGACGCTTCCAGGCGAACGATCAGGTTTTGCAAATCGGCCGGTGTGTTCTCGTAGCGATGTTCGGCGTCGAGATCGAGTTGCTTCAGAATCGAGGCATCGGCGGCCACTTGCGAGAGCGTGGCGATGCCCTTGCCCCCGGCGCCGGGCAGCGGCAAGCCCAAGGTCGGCTCAAACAGATAGAGCTCTCCCTCATGGAACAACGCCGGCAGCCAATCTTCGCACGTCTCGTCATCGCCCCCTTTTTCGGCCAACATCACCACATCAAGCCCCTGTTGCCGCGCCATGAGCATGAAGAGCCACGACCGATCGATGGCGGGGCCGTGGCCCAAGAGCAGTGTTTGCCAAGTTTGCCGTCGGATGGCTTCGTCGTCGTAGGGCGCGTCAAGCTGGACATTGCGCACGACCCAGTCAAAGATTTTGCTCGCCCGCTCCAAATCATCTTGAGTCGAGCCGGCGGCCCAATTGGAGGCGTCGCGCAGCCAGATTGCCTGGCGCAGGTCAATTCCATCCGGAGGCGAAAAGCCCATCGCCGCCAAATCTTCCACCTGCGGCAGGCCCCACAAGCGGCGCGGAAGCGTTTTCACGAGCGGATCGCGTTGCCAATCGGCCAATGGCGATTGCAGCACAATCCATTGATTGAGTTGGGCCACCAACGCCGGCGGCACGCCGCTTTCCAGCGCCCGCCGCGCGGCCTGGTTGTAATCCACAATGTCCCACGACGTCGATTCCACCGAATCCGACTCGACGGGGTTGTTCATCAGCCCGGCGACATAGTTCAGAATGTCGATCGCCTGCTCCATCTTGGCCGTATTCTGCTCGGCCGAGGTGGTCGTGACCGGCCGCCGCCGGTCCAGGCAACCGCTGAAGATGGCCAGCACGGCCAAACCAAAAACCAACCTAAACACGAAACTCCTCCACCGTCTGACGAATACGCAGCAGTCGCCGCAACAAGGCTGGGAAGCGGTCCAGCGGCACCATGTTCGGCCCGTCGCTCGGCGAACGATCCGGATCGGGGTGCGTTTCAAAGAACAAGCCATCGACGCCAATGGCCGTGGCGGCCCGAGCCAAGGGTTCGACCATGGCGCGGTTTCCCCCCGTCGCAGAGCCAAGTCCTCCGGGTTCTTGTACGCTGTGAGTGGCGTCAAAGATCACCGGAACCCCCAAATTCTGCATCTGCCCAATGGCGCGCATGTCGTTCACCAGCCGCCCATAGCCAAAAAAAGTGCCTCGTTCGCAGAGTAGCACGTCGCGGCAACCGGCCGAGGCGAGTTTGTCGATCACATGGCGCATGTCCCAGGGGGCCATGAACTGCCCTTTTTTAACGTGTACGGGCTTGCCCGTCGCCGCGGCGGCAACCAGCAAATCGCTTTGCCGCGCCAAGAAGGCCGGAATCTGAATCAGATCGACCACCTGGCCGACGACGGCGGCCTGTGCCGATTCGTGAATATCGGTGGTGACGGCCAGCCCGGTATGTCGTTTGACTTCGGCGAGCATTTCCAGCCCGGCGTCGAGCCCCACGCCGCGAAACGAATCACCGCTGGTGCGATTGGCCTTGTCGAACGACGCTTTGAAAACGATTCGCAGTGAAAGCTCATTGGCCGTGCGCCGCAACTGTTCGGCGATCGACAGCGCCAAGTCTCTGGTTTCGAGCACGCAGGGGCCGGCGATGACCATTAAAGGCTGCCCTGTGCCGCAGGAAATGTCGCCGATTTTCGCCGGATTGTTCGTCACTTAGGTCAATTCCTTCCATCAACGATCGCTGCCACCATCGTACACGCTCGCAGGGCCAGTTGATAAGGGCGGAGCTGTCGAACTTCGGACGTCATTCACGGTTGCCCCTTGTTGCTTTGGCCGCTCGCGTAACGGGAGGATGGCCTTCCCAGGCCGTCCAGCGCATCGCAAACCCATCGTCTCGCTTTGAGATGGTCATGTATGATAAAAACATCTCGCCAATTGAAAACCAAAACGCGCTGCGTTCCATAAGTAGCTTATCTAATTCGACTTAGCAGCTCTCGCACCAACGCGGAATCTCGTAATGAGACGCTTTTTCATCTCATTATACGGTGCAGCGAAAGACTGCATGGCACCGCGCAGAATAACGCCATAAAAAGTGGTCTCAAATCTAGGGTGTACTTCGTCCCGTTTTGAAACTCCATGACGCAAATGTCTATTGTCAAAGCATATATGGAAAAACGCGATGTCAGGATGACGCATTCCACCGAACTGGCACGATGTGTGCAACTAATAGGGACCATGCCTCTTGGCGAGCAATCGCCCTCAGGCTCAACACTTGACTGGCCCGCGGGGCCTCTGACGACTACCCAGCACGAAGGTTGACTTGCCCCTGACCGTCGTGCTTCAAGCCAATGCGTATGTGGCGCGTCAGAGGCCCCCGTTTTTTTTTGCGCGGGCACTTGTGGCGGCGAGAAGCTCCATCCGCCCTTCTTTTACTGTAGCGTTCAGCCAAAACTCTCGATCAGCATGCCAACGACCAGGTGCCAACCGTCGGCGAGCACGAACAGCAAAAGCTTGAACGGCAGCGAGACCATGACCGGTGGCAGCATCATCATGCCCATCGAGACCATTACGCTCGAAACAACCACGTCGAGAATCAAGAAGGGCAGATAAATCTGAAAACCGATCAGGAACGACGTTTTCAACTCACTGAGCATGAAGGCCGGCAGCAAAGCCGTGAGCGGCACCTCGTCGTAGCTTTGCGGCGTGGCCGTGTCGCCTTGGTAACGCAAGAAGAGCCACACGTCGTCACTATTGCCGGTGCGATCGATCTGCGCGCTCATGAATTGTCGCACCGGGCGCATGGTGGCCGTCCAGGCCTGGTCGAGGCCGATTTGCCGTTCGGTATAGGGTTTGATGCCCTCATCGTAGGCTTGTTTCCACACGGGCGACATTATGGCCAAGGTCAAGAATAAGGAAATCGACGTGATGACCTGGCTCGGCGGCAATTGTTGCGTGCCCAACGCCTGCCGCAATAGGCTCAGCACCACGATGATGCGCACGAAACTGGTGGTCATCAAGAGCACCGCGGGCGCCATGCTGATGACCGTCAGCGCGAGCATGATTTGCAAGGCCGAGGTCAGCCCTTCGGGACTCGTCCAAACGGTCGGCCCGCCCGAGAGGACGTTCGGCAGTTCAACGCGGGCGGGGCTGTTTCCTTGCGCGTAGGCCGGCGCGGTCAATGCCATCAATAAGACGGCAACGCCGACAGCGGGGCAGCGGGACAAGGAGACAAGGAGACAAGGAGACAAGGGGAGGGTGTGGCGCATCGGATTCTCATTCATGTTTTTTCCCCCATTGTTGCAGCACCTGGCGAAAGGAGGTCGTGGCGCTGTGCGGATGGGCCGCGCGGCAGAGGCCGGCCAGTCGGTCGACTTCCACCGGGTCGGTGATCTCGGTCAGCGTCTCGGCGCAGCCTGGGGCGAGATGCACGAGCAGCAGCTTGTTGCCGCAGCGGATGAGATGGGCGAACTGCCGCCCGGTTAAAGGTGTGCGGCCAAGCACCTCGACCACCTCGTTGGGTAGTTTGGCCGAGGCCGCCGGCATGGCGCGTCGCACCGCCCAGGCCGCGGCCAGGAAAAGGCCCAGCACAACCGCCAGACTGGCCAAGCCCGTGGCCAGGCTGCCGGCCGGCTGCAAGTTCCGGCCATTGGGCTTTTCGCCGGTCGCGCCGCGCGTGACGCCGCGCGGCGGTAATGGTCGCTCGCTGGCACGCGCCGCGTCAGGCATGCGCGCCGGTTCGTCACGCTCGCGCTGAACACCGCGCTCGGCCTTCGTCGGCGAACGGGTGGCGCCTTGGGCATAGGCGGCCTTGCGCACGCCGGACGGTTCGGCGAACGCCGGTTGGCAAACAACGACCATAATCAGCCAGAGGGCCAGCGTCGTCGAATGGTTTTGTTTCATCGGGCATCCATGCCGGTTTTGCGCGGCGCTTAGGTGGTCTGTTCGCCGGCGATCAGCTCGGCCACGCGTACGCAAAAATTGTCGTTCAGCACCAACACCTCGCCTTTGGCGATCAATCGTCCGTTGACGAAGATATCGACCGGGTCGCCGGCCAGCTTGTCGAGCGGCACCACCGATCCCTTGCGGAGCTTGAGCACGTCTTCCAAATACATCTGTGTGCGGCCAAACTCGATGCGCAGGTCGAGCTCGACGTCGCGAATCAACTCGAGTGTGGCCCGCTCGGTGTTTGGCGCGGCGCCGGAGAATTC
>DASVGM010000081.1:0-3159 GCA_036379555.1 Pirellulales bacterium
TCGCTCATCAGCCGCAGCTTATCGGCCCCAGGCACAGCCGTTGGATGGACCTGAATGAACTCGGGATTGCCGTATTTGGCGCCGGCGCGAAAGCACCGGCTGGCCGCACTGCCGGTGCAAGCCATCGACATCGTGGAACGACCATAAATCAAGCCGCAACCGCCCGAGGCCACCAGCACGGCGTCGGCAATGAAGGAGCGAATTTCCATCGTCACCATGTCTTGGGCCACCGCCCCGTGGCAGACGCCGTTGTCGTCCAGAATGGGCGCCAGGAAATCCCAAAACTCATGCTTAACGATGCGGCCCTCGGTTTCCCAGCGGCGAACTTGCTCATCGAGCGCGTAAAGCAACTGCTGGCCGGTGGTGGCGCCGGCGAAGGCCGTGCGTTTGTAAAGCGTTCCGCCGAAGCGGCGGTGATCTCGAAAGCCTTCCGCCGTGCGATTGAAGGGCACGCCCAGCCGGTCCATCAGGTCGATGATTTTCGGCCCCCACTCGGTCATCTCCTTGACCGGCGGTTGGTGCTGCAAAAAGTCGCCGCCGTAGACGGTGTCGTCAAAGTGCAGCCACTCGCTATCGCCCTGCTGCCGCGTGGTGCTGTTGACGGTGTTGATGCCGCCTTGGGCGCACACACTGTGCGACCGCTTGACGGGCGTCAAGCTCATCAAATCGACATCGACGCCCAACTCGGCCAGCTTCATGGCGGCGGCCAGCCCGGCCAGCCCTCCGCCCACAATCAATACTCTCTGCTTTGCCATTCGCGCTCCTCGATTCACTACTTACTAGCCGCTGTTTCGTCCGCGGCGGGCTGGGTCTCGCTCCGCTCTTCTTCTTCAATCTCGCGCGCTCGCTTATCCGTCGCTTCACGTTGTTCAATTCGCGCCTGTTCGATGGCGTGCGCCTCGGAGATATTGACCCGGCCCATGCCAAACAAGGCGCTCAGGCCGATGAACGCGAATACCAGCCCAAAGGCGCCGCACACGTAGTCCGCCCGGCGTTGGGCGGCGGGCGTCGTCCAGATTCCCCAGGTGATGCCCGATGTCCAGAGTCCGTTCGCCAGGTGGTAAACAAGCGAGAGCACGCCAACCGCATACAGTATTTTAACGAGCAAAGGCTGCAAAGCGGCGGCGGCGCTGGATGTGGCATGTTCAGGATCGAACTTGCCGCCGCCCAGGCTCTTGGCGATGTTTTCCTGCCACCAGTCGGCGTGAATCCAACCATGCATGTGAAACACGTGCCAGAAGATGAAAAACAAGGCGATCCACGCCGTGACGCGCTGCAACGTGTAACGCACGTTGCCGCCGTAGCGGTAAACGCCGCTGTTCGGCTCGCAATTCACCGCTCGAACGATGCCCAGCACGGCGTGAAAAATGATCGGAATGAAGATGAAGGTCCATTCCACGAAGGGGAGCGCCGGCCCCAGGCTGTGAATGGTATCGACCTTCTCCTGAAACGTGCGCGGCCCACCCAAGACGGTGGCGTTGGTCAGCAGGTGAATGCACATGTAGGCCCCGACCGGCACAATGCCGCTCAGCGAATGGAGCCGCCTGAGCAGGAATTCATGGCGGCGATAACAGGGGGCGGCCTCCGCTGCCGGCGGCGCGTTCTTGGTTGAATGTTCCAATGTGATTGATCCTTCTCGTGCGGCGAATAATTGGCAGTATAAGGTTGTCCGCCAGAGATACAAGCGGCAATCCGCGATTCAGGCGTAAGCGGGCCTTCGCCCCTTCGTGGGGCGACCTGCCGCGGTCGCCTCCGTTGACGACCTAGTGACTTAATCTTCGGGTTTGACTCGACTGGAGGATGGGCCTCCTGGCCCGTCACGTTCGATTGGTGACGGGCTAGGAAGCCCATCCTACAGTGCGACCGCCGCTTCGGCATCCGAAAACTTAGCGTAAACAAGGCACTCGGCAGGTCGCCCCACGGAGAGCGTTCCCTCATTTTGACCCGCGAGCGGTATCGCCGCCTGCTTTCCCCGCATGGTGGTCGAGGAACATTTCAATCCTCTCAAATGCCGCCGACACGTCGGCGTCTTTCATTCCCTTGGCGTCAAAACCGTGCTCGCCTCCCGGAACCGAAATAAACTCGTACACGACGCCCACGCGCTTTAGCTCCGCCGCCATGTCAACCGATTTCGCATACGGCACGTCGGTATCTTTGTCGCCATGCAAGAGCAGCGTCGGCGGATAATCCTCGGTCACGTTGCGAATCGGGCAATAACGATCAAACTCGCGCGGCTGTTTCGCCGGATCAAAACCGACGACCTGCCGGGGCCACAGCCCGTTCTGCCGGCAGTAGGTGTAGAAATTGCCTCGGCCCTTCACACCGCCGTGGGTGGTTTCCTTTACGCCGATGGCCATGTACGCTTCTTCCTCGGTGAAGAGAGGGCGCGTCTCGCGGTAAAACCCGTAAGGCTTGGCGAGCCAGTCGCCATCGACGTCGCCGTAGCCGTAGAACGCAACCAGTGCCTGCGGCCGCGGCTCAACGACGAAGCCCGCCATAAGCGTGAGGTAGCCGCCGGCGGAATGCCCGACGACGGCCAAACGTCGCGGATCGACCCGATACAGTTCGGGGCCTTTCTCGCGAACCCAATGGATGGCGTCGCGCACGTCTTCGATGATGCCTGCGATCTTCGTCTCCGGCGCCAGGCGGTAGTCGATTGAGACGATCACATATCCGGCGTCGAGATAACGCGCACGTTGCTCAACATTCGGCCCGCCGCGACCACCCGTGATCAGGGCGCCGCCGTGAATCCAGACGATCACTGGCCGCGCTTCGTCACCCGGCCGGCGGAAGACATCGGCCTTGATCGGCAAATCGCCAACGGTTTTGTAAGTGTATGTCATGGGCTTGGCGTCACCTTCGCCCGCCTGAGCGACGCCGCTTGTGGTGAGACCCAATGCCAGAGCGATCACGTAATACGGAGCTTTCATCATCAACCCGATCTTGTATTGGTTCAGCGTGAAACGGAGTCGCTGTTGGCTAGAGTTAGCGGGTTGAGAAACGGGTTAAAAAGGAATGACGCTGGTTGTTACCTGGGGGACCAGTCCCCCAGACCCCCTGGGATTTATCGCTTTGGTGCCAATCCCAAAGGCTGAGGCCGATGAGGAAAGGGGCCTGGATGGCGGTACGCCATCCAGGCCGCCTTTGGTCTTGGCCTCT
>DASVGM010000082.1:0-4825 GCA_036379555.1 Pirellulales bacterium
GAAAGCGGCGATGAATCGCCGCACTCCAAGACAGCCGCGGCCGCCGTCGCGCATTTCGGCCATTCGTCTCATTAGTGGGGGCGCTCGATCATTGATGCCACCCGCTTGCCGGGTGGAGCTTTCACGTTGGCCGTCTACACGCGAATTTGCCGCCAACCCTTTTTCCGATTTTCCGCCGCTGGGCCGCCGAAGGCGGCCCAGCGGCGGAAAATCGGGGGTTTGGGGAAGGCCGCCCGTGTAGACAACCAACTCGATTCTCCCTCGGGCAAGCCGAGGGCATCCCAATGACACTTCGCCCTGAACGGCGATCGTGGGTACTGCCGACCCTACAGCCGCCGTCGCTTTTATGCTCAAATAAATGCCATGAAGCCGCGACTCCGATTTTTCCTGCTCTTATTGCTCCTGACGCTCACCTTCGGCGCGCTGGCCTTCGCCCAGCGCGGTTATTGGCGCCGGCAGCGGATGATCGACCCCAACGTGCTCGATCGCCGCGGCGTGCCCGACTGGGAAAACGACCGGGAGTTCAAGGATGACGTTTTTACCTTCGTCCGCATTCGCTATACGTCGCGGTATGACAATTACCAGTGGGGCAAATGGGCCATCGACTGGCCCGACAGCGATTTGAATTTTCCCTATCGTCTGCACGAGCTGACCTCGCTGGACGTTTCGCCCGAACCGCGAATTCTCTCGCTGACCGACGACGAGCTGCTCGATTATCCGTTCGCCTACTTGATTGAGCCGGGCCACATGACGCTCACCGAGGAAGAGGTGGCCGGCCTGCGGCGCTATTTGCTCAACGGCGGCTTTTTAATGGTCGATGACTTCTGGGGCGAGCAAGAGTGGCAGGAGTTTTACATCAACATCAAACGTGTTTTTCCCGACCGCGAACCGGTGGAGCTGCCGCTGGAGCACCCCATCTTCCATTGCGTTTACGACCTGAAGCAGAAGCCGCAAGTGCCGAGCATCGGCCATTGGCGCAGCGGCATGACCACCGAGCGTTGGGACGCCCCCGAGCCGCACTATCGGGCCTTATTTGACGACAAGGGGCGCATGATGGCCATCATCTGCCACAACACCGATCTGGGCGACGGCTGGGAGCAGGAAGGCGAAGACCCCGGCTATTTCCGCGAAATGTCGGAAAAGTGGGCCTATCCGCTGGGAATTAACATCGTGACGTATGCCATGACGCACTGAGTCTCTTGACGCCGTGCCGGGCTATGGTAGGATCACGCTTAGAGAAGAGGCGGCCTGCGGGCCCACGTCTGCGGCGGAACATTTCAAAACCTGCTCTTCGAGTTACGCCTGCGGTTCACCCCGCGCGGATGAACCACCGGTCAACACCGATCTGCGATTCTGGTGTGACGAACCACAGCATGGCAGCGTCGTTTGCCGCTTGGTTGGTGCGTTGTTTTCGGGCGCGGAGTCGCGCAAGCGTTTTTGCCCGCTTCCGGCCTTTCTTTCCAGAACGGAGTGTAGAGCAATGAGTTCCTTTTGTCGTACGTGGCGGCTGAGGGGCGGAACTTTCGGCATCCTTTTATTGGCTGGCGGCGTGGCTCAGGGAGGCGCGCCAAGCGGCCCCACTCAAAATGCCGGCCCTCACCAAAATGCTGGTCAGGCGAACGGGCGCCAAGCGGCGAACGACCTGAGATTGACGCGGCCGGCCAACTCACCCGTCGCGGCGCCCACGTTGGGCGCGGGCGAGCTGATCGATCAGGTTGAGAGCCAGCAACGCGCGGTCGCGGGCTTTTTGCAAGCCGAAGTGCGTAACGCGTTGCGTAACGCCCGCGGCCAAGCGGCGACCGATCCCGAACAAGCCGAAAACCATCTCAAGCTGCTGCGCGACAAGCTCGCGCGCAGCGTCGAGCTGGAGCCGGCGACGCGGGCGCGGCTGGTCGAGCAAATCGACGGCGAGCTTAAGACGGTGCGCCGGCAGGCGAAAGTGCAGGCCGAGCGCCGCCTGCAAACCCAGCAGATCGCGGCCGAGCGAGAAGCGCGGGAGCGCCTCAACCGGCGACTTGGGTTGCAAGAGCAAAAGGTCGATCAGCTTATGTCGCGCTATAACGCGCTCGTCGCTGAGCGGCGCTTTCGCGAAGCGGAAGCCGTGGCCGGCATCGCCGAGGAGATGCAACCGGATCGCGCCGGCCTGCGCGGCGCGGAGTTGACCGCCAGAATGGCGGGCGACACCCTCGGCATCTTGGCCGTGCGCGACCTGCGGCACCGCGGCTTTGTCGACGCGACGCAGCAAGTCGAGTTGGCGAACATACCGACGCCGGACGAGCCGCCCATTCTCTATCCCGATCCGGAAACCTGGCAGTTGCTCAGCGAACGCCGCAAGAAGTACAAGGCGGTCGACCTGACGCAACACGGTCCCAACGAAGCCAAGATTCTGGCCGCGCTCGATGAGCGGACGGAGCTTGATTTTGTCGAGCAGCCGTTGTCCGACGTGCTCGATTATCTCAAGCAACGGCATGGCATCGAGATTCAGATCGACGCCCGCGCCCTGGCTGATTCAGGCCTGGGCACCGAAACGCCCATTACGCGCGCGATCAAGGGCGTTACGTTGCGTTCGGCCTTGAAATTGATTTTGAGCGAGCTGGATTTGACCTACGTGATGCGTAACGAAGTGCTGCTCATCACCAGCCGCGCCGAGGCCGACAACATGCTCAGCACGCGCGTTTATCCCGTGGCCGACCTGGTCGTTCCCATCCGGCAGCCCACCAACATGGGCGGCATGCGCGGCATGCCTGGCTCCAGCGGTGGCATGGGCGCAATGGGCGGCATGGGAATGGGCATGGGCGGCATGGGTATGGGCATGGGCGGGATGATGCCCGGCATGGGTATGGGCATGGGCGGCGGTTTTTAACGCCTTCGCCCATCGGTTTCGCCGGTGTAACGGATCTGTAGGGAACGCTCTCCGTGGCGTTCCGTCGGATGTATTGGTTCACCGTAAATCGGAGTCGTAGTCGCGGGCGCGCCCGATCGGTTCGGCGCGGCATCGCCCTTGTGGCTATACCGCCCACGGGCAGGAATGAGACAATCGGTGCCACCGGAGGATGGGCCTCCTGGCCCGTCACCAGCCAAGGTGACGGGCTAGGAAGCCCATCCTCCCCGAGCGTGAAAACGTCTCATTCCTGCGCGCATGCGGTATAGAATCGCAGCCACGGATAAAACACCGATGAAACACGGATCTACCGCATCCGTGTTCCATCTGTGCTCCATCCGCGTCCACGGCAATTCCTACCAGCCGAACCAACTCCCGAACCCCGATCTCGATCGCGAGCCGCCATATCCATCTCCATTTTTCTTGGGTCAAAGATTTACACGGGCGATTTTGCCCGTCATCGTAGTTAGCGGACCTTCTTGGCCGACCGAACGCGCCGCGAAAGTTTTTTTCCTGGAGGATGGGCTTCCCAGCCCGTCACTTCGATTGCGAGCGGCATGACCTGGCGTTTCACGGCCCAAGAGAACGCAAAACGCAAAACGCAAAATGTCGCTGCTGCGAAAGCCTCATCCCTCATCCCTCATCCCTCATCCTGAATCCTGAACCCTGAATCCTGAACCCTGAACCCTGAACCCTGAACCCCGAACCCTCCCCATGCCCGAACCACCCACCACGCAAATCCTGATCGAGCGCATCCAGGCGGAAAACGGTCGATCGCGGCTTGAAAGGGAGCCACTTTGGCGGGCCAATTTGGGCCGCGAACGCAGGCGGCGCGGGTGCTAATGCGAGCGCCCGCGAGCCGGAGCTAGGAAACGCTCGCACCACCAACAACGCCTTAATCTACCGAGACTTGCACCATCCTTCTGGGAACCCGTTCCTGTGCCCCAGGTGACGCGCCGTGCTCACGCTGGGGTGGCTCACTTTGGCCCGCGAAACTGGTCCTCCATTTCGCCGCCACTGACACTGGAGCGTATGGCACGGGCGATGGACCGGCTTGATCCAGAGCAGCGTAAATGGTGGTGGCCGTCGAACTCGAAGGCCATAGTTACACTGAGCTGGCCGAGGAAGGCCGATTTGGCGCCACGCCCGACGCCGTCCGCATGCGGGCGAATCGGGCCAGAGCGCGTCTGGCGACAATCTACCGTGAGTTGGACGGCGGCCTTTAATGAAGCACCAATTTACCTTATCCGTGTTCCATCGGTGTTCCATCCGTGGCGGCATTTCCTTTTGCCCGCTGTTTTGAAGATGTTCATCGTTCCATAAATGACTGAGCGACCGATTCCAGATTCACCGCCGCCTTCCTCGCCCGCCGGCGCGACGCCGCCGGTCGATTTTGACGAAACGCTGGGCCGCGCCATCGACGCCGGGCAGCTCGATCCGGCGTTGGCGGCGGCCGACCTCACGCTGGCCGGCGCCTTCGCCGCCCATCAAAAGCTCGAATCGCTCTTCGCCGCCCTCCGCGGCGACAATGATCCCCTCTCCCTCCGGGTGCGGGCGGATGCCGATCCCCTCTCCCTCCGGGAGAGGGTTAGGGTGAGGGCGGACGATGATCCCCTCTCCCTCCGGGAGAGGGCTAGGGTGAGGGCGGATAGCACTGACGACGCTCCCCCCGCGCAGCTTGGCCGCTACCAGATCCGCTCCACGCTCGGCGCCGGCGCCTTTGGCACCGTTTACCTGGCCCACGATCCTGAACTGAACCGCGAGGTGGCGGTCAAAGTCAGTTCCCTTTCCCTCCCGAAGAGCACGAAGGCGGCCGAAATCGAAAAGAGGGCCGAGGCCATTGCCGCCGAGGCTCGCAACGCGGCGAGTCTCAACCATCCGGGCATTGTCACCATCTACGACGTCGGCCGTGAGGGCGAGCGGCTGTACATCGTGATGGAATAC
>DASVGM010000083.1:0-2405 GCA_036379555.1 Pirellulales bacterium
GTGCGGATCTTGAGCAGCGCGGCCTGTCTCTCGCTGGTGGGCGCAATCGAATTGGTGAGTCCGGGGAACAAAGACCGGCTGGAAGCGCGTCGCGCGTTCGCGGCCAAGTGCGTCGCGTATTTGACTCGCGGCATCGGCCTGATCGTGGCCGACATCGTGACCAACCGCCTGGCGAACATGCACAATGAGATTGTCGCTTCGCTGGGGCACTCGCGGCCATTCACGCTGGATGAGTCGATGGCAACCTACGCAGTCGCCTACCGTCCTGCTCGAAGGAGCGTTGGCGATCAAATTGAAATCTGGCCCCGGCCGCTCACGGTTGGCGACTCACTGCCGATCCTGCCGTTGGCACTGCGCGGCGCCGAAACGGTGCCCGTCGATCTGGATGAAACGTATCATGAGGCTTGCGTAAGGAGCCGACTCGATTGATTAAGCCGGGATGTCGCAGGCGGCTTCTCATGCCGAGGCCGCATTTGATATATACTGCACGCGGGCTCGAATTGGGGCCGTCGCCTCCCCGTGGAGCGACCTTCCTTTGACGACCTAGGAAGGTCGCCCCACGGCGAGCGTTCCCTCATTCCGGCCCGCGTGCAGTATAAGTGTATCATCCCTCCGCTGAGCGCGTCATGGCCGGAAGTAATTTACTGCTGTTTTTCGTAATCAACACACTGGCGACGGGCGGCAATGTCGATTACGCGCGTCAGGTGAAGCCGATCTTGCGCCAGCGGTGCTATGCCTGCCACGGTGCGCTGAAGCAACAAGCCGGACTACGGCTCGATACGGCCGCCGCCGTGCGGAAAGGCGGCGAGAATGGCGCGGTTGTCGACATCGGCAAGCCTGCTGCCAGCGTTTTGATCGAGCGCGTCACTGCCGACGGCGAGAATCGCATGCCTCCGCCTGATGAAGGCACGCCCCTCACGGCCGACGAGATCGCCCTCGTGCGTCGTTGGATCGAACAGGGAGCCGACGCGCCGGACGACGAGCGGCCACAAATCGACCCCGACCAACATTGGTCGCACCTGCCTGTGACGCGGCCCGCCATACCGGCGCCGGCCGACCTGCGGCGGCAACCTCACGAGAATCCGATCGACGCGTTTCTGGCCGCGGAACACGAAAAACGCGGACTGACGCCCCGCCCACCGGCGGCGCCTGAAATCTGGCTGCGGCGGGTTTATCTCGATTTGATTGGCATTCCGCCAACCCGCGATGAATTGCACCGTTTTCTCGCCGCGGCGCGCAATGACGATGGCCAAGCCTCCCCCGCGTTGGAGCGCGTCGTCGATGAACTGCTGGCACGGCCGCAATATGGCGAGCGCTGGGGCCGGCATTGGATGGATGTCTGGCGATACAGCGATTGGTATGGGAGCCGGGCCGGCAACGAAATTCGTTACAGCCAGCGGCATATTTGGCGCTGGCGCGATTGGATCGTCGATTCGCTCAACGCCGACAAACCCTATGACCGCATGATCGTTGAGATGCTCGCCGGCGATGAGCTGGCCCCGACCGATGCCGACGTGCTGCGAGCAACCGGGTTTGTCGCCCGAAACTGGTATAAGTTCGACCGCGACGTTTGGATTTCGTCGGCGGTCGAACATACGGCCCAAGCTTTTCTCGCCGTGACGTTGCGTTGCTGCCGCTGCCACGATCATAAGTACGATCCGCTTTCGCAGGACGACTATTATCGCTTCCGGGCCTTCTTTGAGCCGCACGACGTCCGCACCGATCGCCTGGCCTTCGACACACAAACCGAGAAGGACGCCACGCTCGGCCAGGTGCTTAAAGACGGTGTCGCCCGAGTCTACGACAAACAGCTCGACGCGCCGACGTATGTCTTCCTGCGCGGCGATAGCCGCAGTCCCGATAAAAACCGGCCGGTGGCGCCCGGCGTGCCGGGGATGCTTGATGACGCATCCGCCCGGCCGTTCAAGATTGACCCCGTGCCGCTTCCGGCCGAAGCCTGGTATCCGGCGCTGCGGCCGGCGGCGCTGGAAGGACTCCTCGCTCAAGCGTCCGGCGCGGTAGAAAAAGCTCGGGCAAATCTCGACAAGGCCCGACTTGAGGCCACCACCGCCGAGCGGAACGTGGCCGACGCGACGAGCCGCGGCAACGCGGAGTCATCGCCAGACAAACCGCCGGCGTTCTTCGACAACTTCTCGCAGCCGCGGCCTGATGATTGGCAAATCGTCAGCGGCGAATGGCTATATGAGGAAGGCCGGTTGGTGCAAAAAGCCGTGGGCAACTTCGCGACCATCGTTTCTAAAAAGACGCATCCGACCGACTTCAAAGCCCGTTGGAAATATCGGCCGTTGCAACCAGGCACGCTGCGCTCGATCGGCTTCAGCTACGACTATCTCGATCAGGGAAACTCCCACGACATCTATACGCACCTGACCGACCAAAGCCAG
>DASVGM010000084.1:0-17861 GCA_036379555.1 Pirellulales bacterium
TGATCTGCGTCATCTTCATGACTTGCTGTCCCGGCCGGCCCTCGGTCATGGCGAACAACTCGTCGGTCGGCATGGCGATGCGCAGCGGATCTGGATAGCTGTAGGTCCAATGCGACAGCACATCGACGCCACCGCCGCTGCCCCACACCGACGGCACTCGCACCGCCGGGTCGAAAAAGGTCCATAGATCGCTCCGCCCTGTCGATTTCAACCCCCGATGAGTCGCCGTGTTCAGACCCGGCCAACCGTCGCCGCCGGACCAGAACCAACGATAAAACCGCACGAGGGGATCGTCGTCGGCCACCACACGGTCAGCCGAAAAATCCTTGAGCGTGGCGTACGAAACGCCGCGTTTGCTTCGCGCCTGCGAGGGCGGATCGACGCCGGCGAATTTTCGGTAAGCGTCGCGGTCGATCTCGGCGAAGGAAAGTTCGGTGTGATCGCGCGTCTCGCTATCGATCAGCGCCGCCCGCAACGCCGGATGATCGCCGAAGTCTCGCGCGACCGAGGCGCCGACGTTCTCGCAAAACTGAACCACCTCCGGATAAAGGCCGTCGATGCTGGGGGCTTTGTACGGCTTTCCTTGCGCGTCAACACGCTGAAAACGGGGCTGGTGCGCGCTGGCCCAGCCGCCGGGGGAAAGGTTGGCGATGACTCCCAAGTCGCGCGTCAGAGCTTCGTCGAGTAGCTTCCATTGGGCCTCAATCGAGCTGGGCGTTCCGCTCAGCGTGGGCTGACGCGCGTCCCACATCTTGGCGTAATCGACGCTCAAACCGAGAAAGTGCGTGAAGCCCAGGCTTTTCAAACGGTCCATTTCACCAATGCCGATTCCTCCCCACATCACGACCGGCATTCGCCGCGCCAACGGCCGGGGTACGATCGTGATGGGGAAGCTGTCCGTGTCGCGCCAGTCGGGATTGCCGGCGCTTTCCACGCGCACCTTCAAGGCATAGTTTCCCGGACGCAAGCTGGTGTCGAGAGGATACGTCAGCGTGCCTACCTGTTCGCGGTCGATTTCCGCCAGCTCGAAGCGCCGCTCGTTCAGACCGTCGAGCGAAACGGCGACGGCCACGTCTTTGGCGCGATCCGGCCGCAAATTGCGGATGGCGATGTTCACTGCCGGCGTTTTTTCTTGGCGAACATAGACGCGGCGTTTCCAGGCGATTTCCGCGCGCAAGGGACGGAACTCCAAGATGCCGCGGCTGAGCCGGACCTGATCGATGAAGCCGGGGAAGCCGCCGTGCGTGCTGCCGACTCGATCGCCGATCGACAAGGGAAGCTCGCCCGCCGCGATGCCGTTGCGTCCAGGGGCCTGACCGCCGCCCAAAAACTGGCCGTCGCGAAAAAAGCGGACGCCGCCCTGGCCATCGTAGACGGCGGCCACATGATGCCACATGTCCGGCTCAAACGCGGCGGCATCAGAGTAAAACGCCGCCGAATCCTCGCCGAAACCAAGCACGAGTTGCAATTGCTTACGAACCCCGGCCTGCTGAGACACGAGCAGAAGCTGGTAATCGCAATGGCCGGCATATTTTTTGTCGATGAGGAACACGTTGCGCGTGTCTTTGAACTCGGCCTTGGGTTTGAGCCAAAGCTCGAGTGTGAACGCTCCCGAAGGCGACAACGCCGAATTGGCCGGCACAACCGCGGCATGGCGTTTGTCTTCGCCTTGCGGCGGACCGGGAAAACACTCCAGGCAGCCGCCGAAGCGGCCTGCAGCATTTGTTTTCGCCCCTTCCAACCGGGCCGTATGGCCGTGACCTGAGCTATCGGCTTCAGGCTTGTCGGCGGCGAACTGCCAGAGGCCGAGCACCTGCGATCCCGTCGCGTCTGGACCGGCGTATTCCGATTGCCACGCTGCGGATTTCAGGGGCCACGGCTCCACGCCAAACGCCGGCCCCATGTCGACGGCCACGTACACGAAGAGGCAATAAACGAAGAGGAAATTTAAGCGCATGACGGCGATTCAGGGGTGGCTGGTCGTGGGTGAGTGGAAGATTGACTTTGGGGCGATAGCTGTTTTATCCGGATGATTTACCGGCCCGTAGCAGGCTTCGTGAGAAGTCTGGCTGTCGTCATGGTTTACGACCAGAACTCTCACGAGTTCCGCTCCGCCCAGTTTAACTGGATTGAGGTTGTCGGTGGAAGTGAGCGTCAGCGGTGCGCCTTGACAGTTCGGTTTGCTGCTTTAAGATCGAAGCTACCTCCCTCACTTTGCTTTGCACCGCATGCCGACAGGGCCTAAGACCGCCGTCTCCGCGCCAGCCAAACGTCACGCGAGCCGCGTTGTGAAATTGCTGGCCGAGACTTACCCGGCGGCCAAGTGCGCGCTGGAGTTTCACTCGCCGCTGGAATTGCTCGTCGCCACCATTCTTTCCGCGCAATGCACCGACACGCGGGTCAACATGGTCACCCCGGAGCTGTTTCGCAAATATCGCTCCGCCGCCGACTACGCCAACGCCAAGACCAAGACGCTGGAGGGCGAGATCAAGAGCACCGGCTTCTTTCGCAGCAAGACCAAGAGCATTCAAGGCGCCTGCCGCCAGTTGGTTGAGGAGCACGGCGGTGTGGTGCCCGCAGAACTCGAAGCGCTCGTCGCCTTGCCGGGCGTGGGCCGAAAAACAGCCAACGTCGTGCTGGGCACCGCCTTCGGCATGGCGTCGGGCGTGGTGGTCGATACCCACGTTCGCCGCATCAGCAAACGGCTGGGCCTGAGCGGGCAGAACGATCCGGAAAAGATCGAACGCGACCTGATGGCGGTGCTGCCGCGCAAAGAGTGGGTTGATTTCAGTCATCGCATGATTCACCACGGCCGCCAGATTTGCGTGGCCCGGCGGTCAAAGTGCGACGCCTGCACGCTCAACAAGATTTGTCCGCGAGTGGGAGTGGAGACCACGGCATGATTCTTTCGGGCCATGAAATTCGGCGTCAGCTTGGCGGCAACATTGTCATCGCGCCGTTCAACGAAAACCAGTTGAACCCCAACAGCTACAACCTGACGTTGCACGACGAACTGATGACCTACGAAGAGTTGGTGTTGGACATGCGCAAGGCCAACCGCGTGCGGCGGATCACCATACCGCCGGAGGGCCTCGTGCTGAACCCGAGCCAGCTCTATTTGGGCCGCACGATCGAACGCACGGAAACCCACAACCTGGTGCCGATGATCGAAGGGCGCTCGTCGGTGGGGCGGCTCGGTTTGTTCGTGCATGTCACCGCCGGCTTCGGCGACGTGGGCTTTTGCGGCTATTGGACGCTGGAAATGTTCGCGGTGCAGCCGGTGCGGATTTATCCGGGCGTCTCGATTTGTCAGATTTTTTATCATCAGATCGCGGGTGAGTTCACGGAATATTGCAGCGACAAGTATCAGCACAATCGCGACATTCAACCCAGCCTGCTGTTTAAGGAACTGTCGCCCGACCGCGAGCCCGATCCGCAATTGCAGTTGAATTTTGGCATCGAGCGTTCGCGAGGCTAAGAGCGCCCTGCAAAACGTCCGCGTTCCTGTAGGATGGGCTTCCTAGCCCGTCGCCCTGGCTGATGACGGGCCGGGAGGCCCATCCTCCGCAAGCCCCAATTGTCTCATGCCAGCACACATGCTGTACAATCAATCGAATTGTCAATGTGTATTATTATACAGTATTGGCGCGAGAGAAAACCTTGCTAGGATAAAGGTGGCAATGGGGTTTGGGTTGATGAGCGTGCTCGGTCTCCCTGATTTTGGTTGGCCACAGTCGCGCTCTTCCGGTTAGACAGATCCCCGCAGCACTGGGGAAAACGGCGTGACCGGGGCTCCGGTCGGCCTGATACGGACTAACCGCCCCTCCCCTTGCCGCACGATGAGTCCTCGTAGGACTCCTTCGGACCCTCAACAACGATCGGAGGTCTGAATGCAAGAACCACCTGGCTCGTTGGCCTGAGGAGTTTGAGTGAGCCCGCTCAGCCTCCTCAAGCACTATCTCAATTTTTTCAGAAAGCCCCTCTGGCCGAGCCCGGTCAGAGGGGTTTTTTGTGGCTTTCTGCCCGATCAGAAAAGCGAGGCGGCATGCCGTTCGTTGATGACGAAATCCGATTAACGGTCCTGTGTGTTGAGGAGCAACCCGATGGCCATGACGTTTGACGCAACGCTTAAAGACCTCGCACGCGAATGCCCAGTTGGCGTACTGGCCGAGTTCGACGAACCTCCGACCGCGCCAGTAAGACCACTCAATGTTGATCTTTCAGCCATCTCAAGAGCGGCTGATTTGGTCTTGGGAATTGGCGAGCCGCTCGACGAGATCGTTCACGTTGAGTTTCAGTCGAGCGCCGCCGCCTGGAAACATGCCGATCTGGTGCTCTACAACGCGCTGTTGTTCTCGCAGCACCATGTGCCGGTGCATACGATTCTCGTCTTGTTGCGACCGCAGGCGGCCCATCCCAACGCCGACGGAACCGTGCAGTACAGTCCGCGGCCGGGACGTGGTAAGATGGATTTTGGCTATCAGGTTGTCCGCCTCTGGGAGCGACCGGCGGAGCAACTGTTGGCCGCCGAATTAGGAATAGCGCCGCTGGCCATGCTGGGGCAATTGCCCGATGGCGTAGCCACGGAAGACGGATTGGCGGCGATCGCGCAGCGGCTCGTAGAGCGTTTGACGAGCGAAGCGGAGGAGCCGGCACGGGCCACTAAGTTGCTCACAGCGGCGTTACTGCTGACTGGGCTGCGCGTTGATCGTCATGCGGCGCTTAACATTTTTCGAGGAGTTCACATGCTGGAAGAATCCGATACGTATTTGATGATCTTGGAGAGGGGAGAAGAGCGCGCCCGTCGAGGTGACGTCGTCTTATTCGGCGAGGAAAAATTCGGCGCCGCCGACGAGTCGGTGATTGCGAAGCTGGACGCGGTTAAGGATCTCGACCGGCTCAAGCGCATGATTCGCAAGGCAGTCACGGCGACGTCGTGGCAGGAAATCTTGGAGACGCCTTAATCGGCGATGGTTCACCACCCCCGTGCTCTGATGGGGTCAAATGCTGGGACGCCCGCCAGTGAGGATGGATGCCGTTTTTGTCAACACTTTCCACTCGGATTATTTGAATCGCCCCACGCCAAGGAAAAGTCACTCGCCGAAGCCCACGGCTCGATATTCGCCGTAATTGCGGGCGGCAAGCGTCTCAAGAAAGTCGGTCGGCACCATGCGGGCGATGCCAAAACCGATGCAGTTGACGGTGATTCGCCGCGTGAAGTTCAGGCGCGTGATGACCTCGACGATGCGGTTCGGATCGTCCTCCTTGCCGCCGCGCGGGGCGCCGTCGGTAAGAAAATAAATCGCCTCGGTGTCGAGGTCGAGCGCGGCCTCCAGCGCGTCGTAGGAGGCCGTGCCGCCGCCCGATCCCTGGGCTGACACCCACCGCGCCACCTGCTTTTTGTTCTGGTCCGACGCGACGGCCAACTTGCGCTGCCAAGGCCGCACCCCGCCGCTGAAGGCCAACACGTTGAAATAAACGCCTTCCGGCAAGGCGTTGATGGCGTTGACCAATTCCGTCTGCGCGGCCGCGAGCGGCTCGCCACGCATGCTGCCGGAGGTGTCGAGGATGAATACCAGCCGTGAGGCGTAAATGGGCAGGCCGTGATACATCGAACGCGAACGAACCGCTTCCGCGCGATTGACCACGCGCGCCGCGCGCGCGGCGAACTTGAAGGTTTCGCGATTGTCCCGCCACCATTTTTCCCAGGCGGGCGGGTCCATGCCAAATTGCTGGCCGCTGATGGCGGTCAGGTGCTGCACGATGTCGCCGCGCACCTCGCCTTCGATGCGGCCGAGCACCTTGATCTGGACGTCGACCGCCTCTGGCTCGTCAATCTTGTTGAGCGCCTGCACCACCGAGCGCCGCACGGCGAACTGCTCGTTGAAGATCGGACGCTCGGCGATCTTGGCTAGCGTGGCCACGCTCGTTTCGTCGGCCGACTGGCCCAACAGGTCGGCCAGCCACACGAGCAGCAGCATGCCGCCTTTTCGCTGCGCGGCCGCCTTGCCGAACAGCTCAAACGCTTGCTGTTCGATCTCCGGCTTGCCGGAACTGAGCGGCACGGCGAACAGGGCCGAGGTTGTCTGAGTGAGTGTTCCTTTGCTGATGCCTTTTTCAACGTCGGCGAGCAAGAATTGACAAACCTCGTCGCTGTCGCGGAACGACTCCAGCGTTGCGTAAGCCTCTTTTCGCACGTCCTCGAAAGTGCTCGTCATTCCTTGCTGCACGAGCAGCTTCGCACAATCCTCGGTCGGAAAATCCTTGAGATCGCTCAAGGCGCCCTCGCGGTGTTCTTCTCGTTTGCTGCGCATTTTTTGCAACGCCAGGCGATGCGCTTTGCGCCAGGCCGCCTTCTTGGCGGCTTTCTCCTTCCCGCCGGCCAAAGCGTCGCTTTTGCCGGCCGACGCCGGCGTTGGTGGATCGCCGGCAGGCAGCGGCAACGCGAGCGCGAGGCCGGCCAGCACGGCGAATGCGGCCCCGAACCAGTGACGTGGAAGGTTCGTTTGAGTCATCCTGTCATTCTCGCGCGATTTGAGAAACATGTCAAACAGATGGCAGTGATACCATTTGCCCCTGTTGCCGCCCGCATTCTGTCTTTCTACCGCGCGGTTGGCTTGGAGGGTTCAATTGCGCGCCACCTCTAGGCCCCGCGTTTGTCGTCTTGGAGTGCGTGCGATTCATCGCCGCTTTCCGTCGTCGCGGAGCGACCTTCTTTCTTTTGATCTCGGTGCGTTTTGAATCGGCCGCTTCGCGCTTTCGCTTTTTGGTGGCGACCAAGGGCCTCGCGACGGCGCTGGCGTGAAGCTGACACGGCAGCGGTGGATTTTTTCTCTTTCTACCGCGCGGTTGGCTTGGAGGGTTCATTTGCGCGCCACCTCTAGGCCCGGCGTTTGTCGGGATGCGGGGCAGGCGTGCAAGACAAGAGGCAATGTTTCCACTACTTCACGCGGCCAAGAATGAGGCCGTCTAAAGTAGCAGGCACACTCCGTGTGCCGTAGCGTTGGGCCGAGGGTTTATCCATCCATGCGCGCTTTTCGCCGGCGCGACGCCCTAACTGACGCTGCGACGGCACACGGAGTGTGCCTGCTTCTTTTTGCCGTTCGCCTCGCCTCGTTTTGGCCCGCGTGAAGTGTATTTGCCCCGCAAATACATCCATGCCGTTATGGTGACGGGCCAGGAGGCCCATCCTCCAAGAATGCGTCCGTTCTGTTAGGCGCTCTTCGATTTTTCGCTCCCTAAAGCGGGCTGCTTGCTGTATCATCATGGAGTGTCACCACTCGACGTTGAATCCCTCAGCCCGCTCGAGCAACGCTTTGAACAGGTGCGCGTGCGCGCGGGGCTGGCGCTGGCGCCGGTCGCCTTCGCGGTCGTTTGGCAGGCGGAGTTGCCCACACTTTCGCCCGAAGCGCATCGCCTGGCCGCCGTGCTGGCGACGGTCGTCACACTCTGGATCACCGAAGCCGTGGCCATGCCGGTGACGGCGCTGCTCGGCGCGTCGCTGTGCGTGCTGCTGCGCGTGGCGCCGGCGAAAGAGGCCTTCGCGCCCTTCGCCGATCCGATCATGTTTCTGTTCATCGGCTCGTTCATTCTGGCGCGGGCCATCTTCTTGCACGGACTCGATCGCCGGCTGGCCTTTGGCGCCCTGTCGCTGGGCTGGGTCGGCAAAAGCCCCGCGCGCATCCTCTTCACCTTTGGCGCCGTCACCGCCGTCATGTCGGCCTGGATCTCAAACACGGCCACCACCGCCATGATGTTTGCCATCGGCCTGTCGCTCTTGAACTACCTGATGCGAGACAACGGCCACGGGGCCGCCGTCGATCGCCGCTATGCCACCGGGCTCATGCTCATGACCTCGTTCGCCGCCTCCATCGGCGGCCTGGCCACACCGGTGGGCACGCCGCCCAACTTGATCGGGCTGGCCGTCATTCGCAAATCGCTGGGCGTCGAGATTCCCTTTCTCAAATGGGCCTTCGTCGGCGTGCCCATCGTGGCCTGCCTGTTTCTGTATTTGTTTTTCTATCTGAATTTGCTCTGCGGCGCCGGCACGCGCCGCGCGGCGGCCAGCCTGGCGCCGCTCGACGAAGAGCGCCGCCGGCTTGGCCCTTGGACCAGCGGCCAGCGCTCGACCGTGTTCGCCTTCGCCGTGACCGTGGTGCTTTGGGTCATGCCCGGCATGGTGGCGGTGATTGCCGGCGAAGAGAGCGCGGTCTATCAGACGCTCAGCAAATGCCTGCCCGAATCGGTGGCGGCGCTGTTGGGCGCGACGCTGCTGTTCCTGTTGCCGGGCGATCGTGCGGGCAAGGCCATCACCTGGCGCGAGGCCGTCGAGATCGACTGGGGCGTAGTGCTGCTTTATGGAGGCGGCTTCTCGCTGGGCGTGCTTTCCGAAAGGCTCGGCCTGGCCGCGGCCTTGGGCCAGAGCCTGGCGCAGTTCTTGCCTTCCACCAGCGGCCTGACGCTGGTCATCGCCTCGGCGGCCGTGGCCATGCTGGTTTCCGAGCTGACGAGCAATACGGCCAGCGCGATCATCGTGGTGCCGGTGGCGATCAGCATTGCTCAAGCGGCGGGCGCCAATCCGCTTGAGCCGGCGCTCGCCGCCACCTTCGCCGCCAGTCTCGGCTTCATGCTGCCGGTTTCGACTCCCTGCAACGCCATTGTCTACGGCTCCGGCTACATCCCGCTCACGCGCATGGTGCGCTACGGGCTATTGCTCGACTTGGCCGGCGTGACGATCATCGTGGTCATGGTGCGGCTGCTGGGGCGCTGGGTTTTGTAGCGGAAGCTTGGTGGCCGCGTTGGCGAACTCAAGCCGTGGCGGTATAATCGCCTCATGGCTACCATCGAGGCTTTGCTCACGGCCGAAGAGTATGGGCGGCTCCCCGACAACGGCTGTCCAACCGAGCTTGTGCGCGGAAGAATCGTCCTGATGAACGTCCCCAATTTTCAGCACGGCAAAATCTGCGCGCGCCTGGCGATGCTTGTGGCGCATTACGCCGAGGAACACCAACTCGGGCACGTCCTGAGCAATGACGCGGGGGTTGTCACCGAACGAGCCCCAGACACGGTTCGCGGTCCTGACGTTTCCTTTTACAGTTACGCGCGTATTCCCAAAGGCGCCGCCCCCGCGGGCTACCCGGATGTTGTTCCCGAAGTTGTTATCGAAGTCCGTTCGCCAACCGATCGTTGGGCAAAAGTTCTTGGCAAGGTCGGCGAATATCTGAACGCCGGCATCGCTTTGGTCTATGTCGTCGACGGCCAATCACAGAGCGTCTTCGCATACAGCGCCGAGCAGCCCAACACGACGCTCGGTGGCGACGATGAAATGACGTTTCCCGCGCCGCTGGACGGATTGCGAATTCCGGTGCGCCGGCTGTTCGAGGGATAAGCGTCACGTCAACCGGACGGCTTCCGCGCGTCTCTGGCGACGACTTCGTCGTAATTCACGCCGCGGCGGCCGGCCATCTCGCGGCCGATGGCTTCGAGCTGAGCGGCGTCCAGGGCCGCGCCGGCCGCGGGAAAGACCGTGGCATCTTCCACGGCGATGTGGGCCGCGTAAATCGCCGCCAACCCTTCTAAAAGCTCCACCAAGCGCGCGGCGGCCGCGCCGTCGAGCACGCCTTCGGTCAGCCAACGGTTGGCCAGAGCGTTCGCTTCATCATGACAGGCGTCCGCCTGATCGTGGTCGGCTTCCAGGCGGCTCAGTTCAGCCAACGCCCGTTGAGCCTGCTCACCGCCGGCGGCGCGCAAGCGGGGAAAGAGCGATTCCTCCTCGTCGGCGGTATGTCGCGGCGCCGCGACGGTAAAATAAGTGACCGCGCCGGCGAGCAGCGTGCGATGATCGTCCGAGAGCGGGCCGCCCCGACCCTCGGCCGCCACACGCCGCATGTCGGTCAAAAAACGCTCGATCCGCCGGTGGCAGTCGCTCAAAAGCCCCAACGGCTGAGCAAAACTGCTTTGCCGCGGGGCGCCAAGTTGCACAAAGATCGTTGCCATAGCTTTATTATACGCGGCAGTCCAGCCCTGGCCTGCGCAAAAGGCCCGACTTTAACACGATAATGAGCTGCGATTTCATACCGGATTTGTTCCGCACCGCCACCGCCGGGCTTGTCCCGGTGGGAGCGCTGACTGACTGGCTAGAACGAACGTCCCCCGACAGATTCTTTCCGTTTTCGCGTTGCCTCCGCCGCCTTTGGCGGCGGAGGCAACGCGAAAACGAGGACGCGTTCGGCGCCGTGCATCTAGCCAGTCAGTCAGCGCTCGACGGGGGCAAGCCCCGATCGTGGCGGAATGAATCTAGTATCAAGGAAGTCGGGGCACGACAACCGATTTTGCGCAGGCCAGGATGGGCCTCCTGGCCCGTCACCGGCTAGCGTGACGGCCTGGGAAGGCCATCCTACTTGAGCGCGTAACGACGCCTCATTCCCGCTCGTGTGCGGTATATCCAAATGAAGCGAAAAAAATTTTTCGCCGGCGGCGAACCTTTTGCCCGGAACTGCGTCATATACCTTATCCGCCGGGTTCATTCCCCGGCGGAAAACGATGTTTTTCGCCAGTTGTGCTTGACGGCTGCGGCCGGGCATGGCAGGCTTAAGGTTATGAAATGGGCGAAAACGGCTTCGCCCAAATGCGAAACTTCTCTCTTATCGCGCGAGAGCGCAAGAAGGTTGTCATGCGTACCATCCTCCGCACCTTTACCCGTCAGATTGTGGCTGGCCTGCGCCAGATCCGCCTGGCCGTGGTGGGTACGGTCGAGGTGCGCGGAGCTAATCCCTTGCGCACGTGTGACTTCTATCAACACGCCCTAGCGGCCGCGGCCCGGTTATTCGCAGCGTTTGAACGCGCGCCAATGCCGGCCGTCGTCCTGGCGCCGACAGCATTGGGCGCTGACGCGCATGGCCATGCGAGTTCAAGCATGGCCGCGTCGGCCCCGCGGTGCTGGCAGCCTAAATCGGCCCGCCAGTACGCTTCCGCCAGACGAAGCTAACGATCCGCCCTGAGTAGGGCGGCGCCTTAGCATCGATCGAACGGAAGCCCCGGCCTTTGCCGGGGGCGGGCCGCGAGGCGGCGTGCGCGAAGACTCCGCTCAGGCGGACTTCGGCGCCGGCCTCTTTCCAGTGTTGCTGTGCAGCTTTTTGCGTGTTTCTATTGCCGCATCGGGTGCGGCCCCAAGGAGAGAATTGTGAACGCCCTGACTGAAGAACTGACGAACGAGAAACTGGAGCTTATCGAGCGGGTGCGCGCCGCCCAGCAGGGCGACCGGGACGCCTTCGGCGAGTTGGTTGTGCAATTTCAAGGGGCCGTGTTCGCCACGGCTCTGCGGCGGCTGCGCGACCGCGGCGAGGCCCAGGAACTGGCCCAGGAGGTCTTTGTGCAGGCCCTGCGCAATATCGGCCAACTGCGAGAGCCCGCTTGCTTTGGCGGCTGGCTGCGGTCGATCACCAACCGGTTGGCCATCAATCGGCAAGTGCGGCGTGCCCCGGTCATCTCGGCCGAACGGGAAACCCTGGAGGCTGTCTGCCAAGACACGGAAACCCCGCTGGGAAATCTCCTGGCGGCGGAGCGTCAGCGGCAGGTTCGGGCGGGGCTGCGCCGGCTGGGAACGCTCGACCGGCAAACGCTCGTGGCGTTTTACGTCAAGGGACAGTCGCTGGTCGAGATGAGCAGGGCGTTTGATGCGCCCGTGGGCACCATCAAGCGGCGGCTCCACGTGGCCCGGAAGCGTCTGGCGCACGAACTGGCGGACCTGGCGCCAGCCTAATTGGTCTGGCCCGGCCGGGTCGGGGTTTATCTCCGACCCGGCCGCGGCGCCCGGTTCAACAACTCGCTCAAATGTGTTTCGACGGACTCAGCCAGGGCGCGTGGGTTGTAGCCGCCTTCCAGCACGCTCACCACCCTGCCGCCGGCGAACGCGTCGGCAACATCGAGCACCACCTTGGTTAGTTCGGCGAAATCTTCGCTTTCCAGGCCGAGCGAGCCGATCGGGTCGGCCCGGTGGCTGTCGAAACCCGCGCTAATGAGAACGAGTTGAGGCCGCAGGTGTGTGGCAAAAGCTTCGAGCGCCCCGCGAAAACGATCCAAATAGTCGCGCCGAGAAATGCCGAATTCCGTCGGCAGGTTCATGGTGGCGCCCAGGCCAGGCCCCTCGCCGGTCTCGCTGGCGCGGCCGCTGCCCGGATAAAAGGGCCAGCGATGAATGGAGAAAAAGCCGACCTGCGGGTCGCGCCAAAAGGCGTCTTGAGTGCCATTGCCGTGGTGAACGTCCCAATCCACCACCAGCGCATGATCGAGCGCCAATTCGGCGGTGGCCAGCCGCGCGCCAATGGCCACGTTGTTGAACAGGCAAAAGCCCATCGCCTCGGCCGCCAGGGCGTGATGACCCGGCGGCCGCACCAGGCAGAGCGCCCGCGGATCGTCTCCTCGCACGACGCGCTCAACCGCGTCGCACACCGCTCCCGCCGCCAGCAAGGCTACGTCATAAGACGCCCGGCTCATGACCGTATCGGCTTCAATGGCGCCGCCGCCACGCCGCGCCAGTGCCGCGACCGCTTCCGCGTAAGCAAGCTCATGCACCCGCGCCAGCCGCTCGGGCGTCACCGGCGACCATTGCGGGCAGGTACATCGATTGGCCAGCCCAACCTGCTCGAGATGCTCGTTCACGGTGCTCAGGCGCAGCGGCCGCTCCGGGTGCGCGCCGGTTTCATGATCGAGAAAACGAGGATCGTGATAGAGTAACGTCATGAAATAGGTTATACCTTTTGTTGAGCCGCGAAGCCAAAGCGCGCCGGCGGGGATGCGCCTTGCGCTTGCTTCTTTAGCGCCGCCGCGCTAGGCTATAGGGAGAGGTGCGAACCATGAATCAACGAATCGTCGCGATTGCTTGCCTCATCGTCTCTGTGGCGATCGGCGCCCACGCTCAAGCGCAGCCGCGCGGCGGCGCTCGTTGGCTGAGTGAATTCGACGCGCAGGCGCTGGCCGGCGCGCCGGTGATGCAGCCGCCGGTGCTGCGCAATTTTGGCGCCGTCGATCTGGGCGGCGGCGGCACGCGCGTTGGCAATGGCGATCAGCCCGCCATCGATACCACGCTCTATGCCAACTACTACAACCCCTCGTTCGTCGGCTATCGCAGCTATGGCCATGCGGGCTACGCCTCTTATGCCGGCCAAGGATATGGCGGTTTTCCGCTCGGCTGGACCAACTATCCGCCCTATCTCAACCGGTCGCGGTTTATGTATCCATACCGCTACTACCCAATGCGCACTGGCTTTTCGGTTTACAATCCGCGCTTTTACTACGGCAACTCGTTTTACGGCCGCTATGCCAGCCCTTACTGGTCGGGCTTTGGCGGGTTCGGCTTTCCTTATCACTTCGGTGCGTTCGGCGCCGGCGGGGCCGGCTATACCTTCGGCGGCTTTGGCTATCCGTATCGGTACGGCGTGTTCGGCTATCCGTATCCCGGCTTGTTTAGCCAGCCTTTCAGCTACTTGCCCAGCACCGCCTATTTCATGTATCCCGGCCTGGGCGGGCTGTACATTCCGCCCGGTTTCACCACGTTTCCCGGCTTCCGCGGTTACGGCGGCTATGGCATGCCGCTGATGGCGCCCAATTATGCCGGCGCGTTTTATTGGTAACGCCAAGCTGGCATTTCTCGTCGAGCCTGCCGATACGTAACAGTATCCTTCATGCGGGCGCCGCACCGCCGATGCAAAGGCGTTTAGCTTCTTCATTGATCCTTCAAGCAGCGTGAACCAGATTCTCCGCCGTAGTTTGGTGCTTGCTTTCGCGTTCGCACTTGCAACGCACAGTGTCGCCGTGGCCGGGCTGCCGCATTGGCGCCGGCCTGCGCGGCGGCAAGTGCCGTATCCTCCCGATACCTACGCGCCGCAGATGAGGCATTACACGGTGATCGACCCCGTGGCGGTGAGCAGTCCGCAGGCCAGTGCGCATTCGCACAGGAAAGATCCCGCACCGCCAGGTCAGGTGTATTGGAGGCAGAACATCGAAGCGGTGCCGACCTATCCTTGGGGTTGGTTTGGGGCTCGGTCGCACATTCAAAACATCGGCCATCATCGCTACTATGGCGACGCGCGCGATTGGGGTTACTTCCGCGGCGATTGAGAGGCGTGGTCTGGGAGTGTTGCCAACGTGTTTGTTGAAGATGCCCTCGGCTTGCCCGAGGGAGTTTTCACGTTGGCCGTCTACACCGGCGGCCTTCCCCAAACCCACGATTTTCCGCCGCTTGGCCGCCGAAGGCGGCCAAGCGGCGGAAAATCGGAGAAGGGATTGGCAGCAAATGCCTCGTGTAGACCGCCAACGTGATTCTTCACCCGGCAAGCGGGTGGCATCAACGGTCCAACGCCGCCGCAACGAAACGAAGTAACAACTGTCAACCCTTCATGTTGCGATTTGAGACGGTGCCGAAAAGTTGCGACGCCAATAGCTGTCGAAGTCAATCCTGAGTCACGTCCACCTTGATGCCACAGTTGTCGGGCGTCGTGATGAGCGCCGTGCGTTGTCGCAGTTCGCCCGCGGCGGCGAGAGCGGCCGAGAGCGCCTCTGCCTGCGCGTCGTCGCGGCAAAGCGCGAACACCGTCGGTCCCCAGGACGATTGGCCCACGCCCCGCACGCCGAGATCGCGGCAGCGCATGACCAATTGTTCGATTTCAGGACTGGCGTAAACACCCCCTTGCCGCGCCGCGAAACACTCGCCGGCCAACCGGCCATAGCGATAGAGAGACTTACTGAATCGCTCAAAATCGCCGCGCGCCGCGGCGGGCGCCAGCTCACACACCAGCTCGCGGCAAAGCGCCGCCGACACTGCGGCGGGAACCGGCGGAAGCCGCGCGAAGGCTTGTTGCTCCGCCTCGCCGCAAAGTCCCGCGCTGTGATCGGCAAGAACGAGCAAGAACCGCCAATCGTCAGGCAGGGCAAGGCGGCTGACGAGTGGCGAGATTTCCGCGTCGTGCAACTTGCCTCCCTCGACAATCAATCCGCCCAAGCTCGCCCCATGTACGCCCACGGCCGACCGTCGGCCGCGGCCGACCGCCTGGGCCAACGCCGCGGCGGATTGCGGAGGGGCGCCGCACCACGCAGCCAGGCCCATCGCCAACGCCATGCCGAGTTGTGTACCGCTTCCCAGGCCGGCATGCGCGGGCGGCGCCGCTTCCACCACGATCTGAAACGGCGCCGGCCGCCGCCACCAAGCGGCCTGACGCGACAGCCGCGTCACAAACTCCGCGACGCGATCGGCCATCGGCCCGCTCACGTTCGGGCACATAGCGGCAGCCACACTCCCCGTGCCGCCAACCTGGGCCGCCGCACGCCGACTGTCCGCATCGCTCTCGCGGATGGCAAGCCGCGTCACAGGCGCGGCGATCATCACGCCAGCCCCGCCAAACTGCCGCTCGCGCGGTTGCCCGAAGGAGAGCATGCCAAAATGCAGCCGGCTGCCGGCGGTAACGCGAACCACGCGATGCCTCATCGGCCACCTCCCCGCACATACGCCGCCAGCAACTCAAACGCCCGCTGCTCCCGATCGCCGCCGGTCTTCTCCACCAGCGTCTTGAGCCGCGAGAAATCAGCGGCGATTTCAGCGGCGGGCAAAAGATGGATGCGCGTGGCCAAAATGGCCGCTTCCACAACCGCGTGCTTGGCCCGATTGAAGCCGAAAAAATCACGCACGCGGCCCGCGGCGACCACCTCGGCTTCCAGCGCTGCGCGCTCCTCGCGGTCGTCGATGCGGCAAACGCGGAAGGAATACCAACGACAGGTATCGGCCAGGCGAAATCCCGAGATACCCTCGGCCGCGACGAATTCGGGCAACGTCTCCAGTCGGCCGATGGCCGCGCGCGCCAACAGTTCGACATCATCGGTGACGTGCAGCACGCCCTCGCCATGCCGCTGGAGGTTGTGGAACGTGGTCGATGTCTGAAACGGCCGCAGAACCAACCGCCGCATGGCGTCATCGACCAGCGGCCCCATCGGCGCGAGGTGTACTTCGCCCTCGCGCGAAAGAGTGGTGACAACGCCTTCAAGAATCATTTTATTCACGGACCTTTGAAAATCTCAAATCTGCGGCGACCATGAGTATTCTTTCCGGCAACGGTGCCCGTTGGCAAGATGCCACGGATGGGGTTTGGCGGCGGCTTGCGGTATGATGCAGCCCTATCGCCAACCCAAACCACAAACCCCCGCGTGCCGTGACGCTCGATTCCATTTCTGATTCCGTTCGTAAAGTGCCCCTGCACACCAAAATCTTGATCGGTTTGGTGCTGGGCGCGGCACTCGGCTTGGCCGCCAACTGGATTGCCCGACAGCCGGTGACGCCGGGCCGACATAACCCCCTCGACGTGAACGCCAACGGCCTGCACGATACGCTGGAGTGGGTGGTGACGAACCTTGTTGAACCCATCGGGCAGATTTTTTTGCGGCTGATGTTCATGGTGGTCTTGCCGCTGGTCTTTTCCGCGCTCTCGCTTGCCGTGGTTGAAATCGGCGATGTCAGGCGGCTGGGTAAACTCGGGCTGCGAACGCTTTTTTTCACGGTCATCCTCTCAGGCACGGCGGTGCTAATCGGCCTCACGGCGGTTGACGTGTTTCGGCCGGGCAAGTCGCTGCCCAGCGAAAAGGCCGAGAGGATCAAGGCCCGTTATCAGTCGGGCGCCAAATCGAGCGTGGCCCAGGCGGTGGCGGCCAAACCGCTGCGCGACGTGATCGTCGACATGCTGCCGCAAAACCCGCTGCAAGAGATGGTGGGCGCCATCGACGGCAGTTCAAAGGGCAACGGCATGTTGGCCGTGATGGTCTTTTCGCTCGTCTTTGGGGCCGCCATCGCCGCCGGCGGCGAGCGCTGCTTGCCGCTCGTCGGTTGGCTCGACGGGCTGAACGCCGTTTCCATGATCGTCATCGCCTGGGCCATGCGGCTGGCCCCTTTGGGCGCCGGCTGTTTGGTGTTTGGCGTGACCGCGCATTTGGGCATCGACATTTTGCTGACGTTGGGTTGGTTTGTGTTGACCGTCACGTTCGGGCTGGCCGTCCATCTATTGTTGACTTATCCGATCGTGCTGACGGTGTTCAGCCGCATGACGCCGTGGACGTTCTTTCGCAACGTGCGCGAGGCGATGTTGGTGGCCTTTGGCACTTCGTCGTCGAACGCCAGTTTGCCCACCGCCATCAAAGTGGCTGAAGAGGATTTGCGATTGCCCAAGGAGGTTTCACGGTTTGTATTGACGGTGGGCGCCACCGGCAATCAGAACGGCACGGCGCTGTATGAAGGCGTGGTGGTGTTGTTCATGGCGCAGGTGTTTGGCGTCGATTTGACGATTGGCGAGCAACTGCGCGTGGTTTTGATGGCGGTTTTGGCCGGCGTCGGCACGGCCGGCGTGCCCGGCGGCTCGCTGCCGCTGATCGTGGTATTGATGCAATCGGTCGGCATACCGGGCGAGGGTATCGGTCTGATCATGGGCATTGACCGTTTGCTCGACATGTGCCGCACGGTGCTCAACGTCACCGGCGACCTGGTGGTCGCCACGTGCGTCGCGGGCAAGACCGCCGCCGCGGATGCAACGAGGCCCGAATGACGGTGGTTCCGCGAGCAAGCGATTCGGCAGTGTCACCGAGAATCGGCATGGCGAGAAAACAGCGAGGCAGGAAAGGTGTGGCTTGATCTTGGGGGTGCCCCGCCTCTAGCCTGCGCAAAATGCCCGACTTTGATACGATAACGAACTGAGATCCCATACCGTATTTGTTCCGCACCGCCACCGCCGGGCTTGCCCCGGTGGAAGCGCGGACTGACCGGCTAGAACGAGCGCCCCCCGACAGATTCTGGCCGTTTTCGCGTTGCATCCGCCGCCTTTGGCGGC
>DASVGM010000085.1:0-17076 GCA_036379555.1 Pirellulales bacterium
GATTCGCACGCTGGAGGTTGTCGGCAGTGAAATCACCTCGCCCCACATAAGTCAGCAGCGCGACGGCGTAGAGTTGATCGTCGGGGAGGCTGGTTAACAACGCCAATATCTGGTCATCCTCCGGCGAGGGAGGAACTTCTTGTTCCCCCTCGTAAACCAGGGGGTACCGTGGATGGTACTTGGGTAATTCTCTTTCCCAGTAGGCCTGGCTGGCATCGCCAAGCCGAATCAACTCGTTGACTATTTCGGAAAGTTTCATAGCTCGCCTCGTCGCTGGGTAGACCGCCCCCGTACCCAAGCATTATCCACTTAGGATAGCGAGTGCGCCAAGCGGCCGAATTTCAGCCGGCCTCGCGCGCCGGCTGCGCCAGACCGACCGCGCCCATTTGCCGCAATACTTCGCCGGCCAGTTGGCGGTAGTCGTCGGCGCCGTTGGAGCCGGGCGCGTAGTCAAAGATCGACTGGCCAAAGCTCGGCGCCTCGGCCAAGCGTATGTTGCGGCGGATGCGCGTGGAAAACGCTTGCGCCTCCGACCAACAGCTTCGGCCGGTGCGGCATTGCTCGAAAAAGTTTTCCACGTCGCGGCTGACTTCACCCGCCAGGCGCGTGGCGCCGTCGAACATGCACAACACCACGCCCGACAGCCGCAAACGCGGGTTTAATCGCCGGGCCACCAGGTCGATGGTTTCCAGCAACTTGCTCAGTCCGTGCAAGGCCAAAAAATGCGGCTGCAAGGGGATGAATACCTCATCGACGGCGGCCAGGGCGTTGAGCGTTAAAACGCCCAGCGACGGCGGGCAGTCGATAAACAAGTAATCAAACGCCGCCCGGTCTTCTTCCAGCTTGTCGCGCAAGATCAACTCGCGTCCGACGACGCCGGCCAGTTCCACTTCGGCGGCCGCCAGGTCGATATGCGAACCGACCAGCCAGAGGTTTTCTTGCACCTGGCGGCGCACCTCGGCCAACGGCACGTCGCCGGTCATCACGTCGTAGATCGAACCACCCTCGCGGCCCGGCTCCAGGCCCAGGTGCAACGTGGCGTGCGCTTGCGGGTCAAGGTCGATGACTTGCACGCGTTGGGTCGTGGCGGCCAAGGCCGCGGCCAGGTTGACGGCCGTGGTGGTTTTGCCCACGCCCCCTTTTTGATTGATAATGGCAATTCTTCGCATCGGATTCCCTTCCTGTTGGTAGCCAAGATTATACGTTGAGCGGTAAAAGCCACCTAGCCCGTATTCTTGATTGCCTCGTAGCCGACTTCGTGAGAAGTCGGGGCGGAAGGAAGGTTAGCCACTCTTGCCCACTTTGACGCGGCCCAATTATGATGCCGGTTATGGCCACCTTCAACTCCGCCACTGAAACCGCCTATCCAAACGGGCGGCCGCGCGTCGTGGTGCTTGGCTCAAGCGAGTTGGCGGCCATCCACCCCCAAATCAGCGAACTTCGCGCGACAATCGAAAAACATGCCGACCTGGTCGGCTGGCACCTGGGCTTTACCGCTGACCTGGCGACCGTCGAAGCCGACTTGGCCGTGGTGCTGGGCGGCGATGGTTCGATCTTGCGGGCGGCACACCAGATGGGCGATCGGCAGATACCGGTCGTCGCTGTCAACCTGGGCAAACTTGGTTTTTTGGCGGACCTGTCGCCCGATGAGTTCATAAACCTGTTCGCGCGAATTTGCTCGGGCGGGCAGCGCACGATCGACCATCTGATGTTTGAGTGCCACCTTACGGCGACCGATGCCGCGCGGTCGAGCTGCCAATTGGGCTTGAACGAAGTGGCCGTTTTGGGCGGGGCGCCGTTCGCCATGCTCGAAGTGCATCTTTACGTTGACGCCGAATTGGTGACGACCTATAGTTGCGACGGCCTGATCGTGAGCACGCCGGTCGGCTCGACGGCGCACAGTCTGTCGGCCGGAGGTCCGATCTTGCGCAAGGATCTGCAAGCTTTCGTGATTTCTCCCATCAGCCCGCACGCCTTGACCAATCGGCCGGTGGTTGATTCGGCCGACCGCGTTTATGAGTTGGTCGTGCCGCGGCCTCATGAGGGGACCGCCGTGGTGATTGACGGCCGCGTGTTTGCTTTGTTAGCGCCGGGCGACCGCCTGCGAATTGTGCGGGCCGCGCCGCGATTTAAGCTGGTGGAAGTCGCCGGGCATAGCTATTATCGCACCCTACGGCAAAAGCTCGGCTGGAGCGGAAGTTTACGGAAGAATAACCACGGCTGACGCTGCTTCGCGCCGGTCCATCACCCCAACTCGAAAGGATGCGAGGATGTCGGTTCGATCGGTACTCTACCTGGCATGCGTAATCGGTTTCATCTCGGCTCGTCCGCCGGCGGAGGCCAATGGGCAAAACTATGCGCGCCGGCCGGCCGCGCCGCGCGGCGCCGTTCGCCCCCCGGCATCCAAGCGACCCTCCGCGACCCCGGCCAAGCGAACCGTTGCCAAGCCGGCCGCCAGAACCCCGGCCGTTAAAACGCCGACCACCAAAACGCCGGCCGTAAAAACCCCGTCCGCCGCGGCTCCTGCCCGCGTTGCCACTGAAAAGGCGCCGCCGGCCGCCGCGCAGTCCTACAAACTGCGCTACAAGTTCACGCCGGGCCAGACGCTGCGCTGGGCGGTTGAGCATCGCGCCAAGGTGCGTTCCACCGTGCAAGGCACGACGCAAACCGCTGAAACCATCAGCACTTCGGTCAAGATTTGGCAAGTGGATGCAGTCGAGGGCGATGGCAACGCCGTCATCACGTACTCCGTCGAGCGTGTCGACATGACGCAAAAATTCGACGGCCGGCAAGACATTCATTATACGAGCGAGAGCGCGGAACCGCCGCCGCCCGGCTTTGAACAGGTGGCCGAGGCCGTGGGCAAGCCGTTGGCCAAGCTCACGATCGACCCGCGCGGAACGGTCGTCACGCGCGAGGAAAACTACGTTCAGGCGGCGCCGCAACAAGAGAACGTGACACTCCCCTTGCCTGAAAACGCCGTGGCGGTGGGCGATGAATGGACGTTGCCGGCCGACATTGTCGTCAACCTGCGCGACGGCGGCGCCAAAAAGATCAAAGCTCGGCAGCTTTATCGTCTGGTGTCGGTCGACGACGGCGTGGCGAGTTTGCATTTGGAAACGCAGGTGTTAAGCCCCATTCACGATCCGCAAATCGAGTCGCAGCTTGTGCAGAGCAAGGCCAGCGGCACCGTTCGCTTTGACATCGCCGCCGGCCGTATTGTGTCGCAGCAGAGCGACATTGACGAGCATGTGCATGGCTTTCAAGGGGCCGGCAGCACGATGCACTACGTGGCTCGCTTCAACGAGAAGCTCTTGCCCGACGCCAACCGCGCCGCGGTGTTGCCGCAAGCGCCGAAGCGTCGATAGCTTGAGCACCAAAACGAGGTCGTCAGCGGGAATGCGACGTTTTCTCTGGGAAGGATGCGGTGAAGGGTTCCTGCCTGGCCCAAAACCAATTTTGATTGACGCAACCATCGTGGGGCGGCCCGCCGGGCCGTCTTTTGCCTCAGACGGGCCGGCGGCCCGCCCCACGATTTATCCTACGTCGCCAAGTTCTAAAACGCGACCATAACGACGGAGCACCATCTGGCGCAGCGCGGCAAACTCCGAGCCGCCGAGGGTTGGATCGTCGGCGATCATCCGCCGCGCATCGCCACGGGCTTCTTCCAAAACCGCCGCGTCGCGCGATAAATCGGCCACGCGCAACGGCGGCAGCCCATGTTGCCGCGTGCCCAGCAGATCGCCGGGGCCGCGCATTTCAAAGTCGATTTCCGCCAGGCGGAAACCGTCGTTCGTGGCCGCGAACGCGTCCAACCGCCGCCGAGCGTCGGGCGCTTCCACGTCGGTGAAGATGGCGCAGTAGCCCGGTTGCGTGCCGCGGCTGATGCGGCCGCGCAACTGATGCAATTGCGACAATCCAAAACGCTCGCCGCTATAGACCGCCATCAGCGTCGCATTCGCCACGTCGATGCCCACCTCCACCACCGTGGTGGTGACCAACGCTTGCAGATCGCCGCGGCGAAAGGCCGCCATCGTGTCGTTCTTGGCCGTCGGCGTCATTCGCCCGTGCAGCAGTCCAAGACGAAACGCTTCGAGCGGCCCGTGGGCGAGTGACTCAAACGTCTGCTCCAGGCCGGCCACGTCGGCTTCCGACGAGTCATCAATCACGGGCGTGACAATATAACCCTGGCTACCCTCGCGCAGCTTGCGGCTGAAAAACTCCCACCATTTCGCCCGCTCGCCCTCGGCAACCAGATAGGTGCGCACCGCCTGGCGGCCGGGCGGCGCCTCACGCAAAGTCGAAACATCCAGATCGCCAAACTGCGTCATGGCGATGGTGCGCGGAATGGGCGTGGCCGTCATCACGAGGTAATGCGGATCGCTCGCCGCTTGCTTCAGGCTTGCCCGCTGCCGGACGCCGAATTTATGTTGCTCATCAATCACCACCAGCCCTAGCCGCGCAAAACGCACGCCGGGCTGCAGAATCGCCTGCGTGCCGATCATCACGTTCAACTCGCCGGCCGCCAGCTTCAGCAACAGTGCTTCGCGCTCGGCCGCGGCGATGCCGCCGGTCAACAGGCCCCATTTCACGTGGCTGGCGGCCAGCGTTTGCGTGAGCGTGGCCGCATGCTGTCGCGCCAGAACCTCCGTCGGCGCCATGAGCACCGCCTGATGGCCATGCGCGACGGCCAAAAGAATGGCGTAGAGGGCCACCACCGTCTTGCCGCTGCCCACGTCGCCCTGCAACAACCGGTTCATCGGATGCGGGCGGCCCATGTCGGCCGCCACTTCGGCGATGGCCTGGTTCTGGGCGGCGGTCAGCTCAAAGGAAAACAGCCGGCGGATGCGGGCGTCGATCTTGGCCGTGGCTTCCAAAGGCGGCGCGGTCTGCCGCGCGTGTTGTTGGTGGTGCTTCAAAGCGAGAGCCAGTTGCAAGACAAGCAGCTCCTGATAGATCAGCCGGCGGCGCCCCCGCTCAAGCTCGTCGCGATCGGCCGGAGCATGCACGGCTCGGATGGCCTGACGGATTGGCGACAAGTCTTTGGCGGCCAGCAACGTCTGCGGAAACACGTCCTCCAACGCATCCAGAGACACGTCGAGGACCGAGGCCGCGACCTTTCGCATGTGCGCCTGGGTCAATCCCTCGGTGAGCGGATAGACCGGCAGCAATTTCGCGCCCGGTTCTTTGTCTTCCAGGTCAAGCGATTGCACCTGGGGGTGTGTGAACTCCCAGATACCGCCGTTGTATTTGGGGTTGCCAGTTACCAAGAGCTGCTCGCCGAGGCGAAATCGTTCGCGGCGAAACGGCGAGTTGAACCACATCAGCCGCACGCGGCCCTGTTCGACGGCCAGCAGCACTCCCAGCAGGATGCTGCCTGAATTGCTGACACGCTGATCGACCTCTTCGACGGCGCCGCGCAGCCGCGTCAGACCGCCTTCGACCAGGTTGGCGACGCTCGCCAACTCGTTGAGATCCTGATAGTCGCGCGGGAAGAAGAAAACGACGTCGCGCGCCGTGCGCAAACCAAGCCGCTGCAAAAGCTCGGCGCGTTGCGGCCCGACGCCCTTGAGAAATTGCACGGGCGTGGCGAGAATTTCGGCAGACGATTTCGCGGTCATCGACGCGTTTTCACTCCGGGTTTGGCGCGCTGGCGGAATGGGCATTGCCCACCGTAAATTTAGAGTGGCCAGACGCAGGCTGCAATTGACGCGATCTCCAGGAAGGTTGCGTTTGATCGCTGCCGCCTTAAAAAACCCAAGGTGGGAACCTCGATCACGCCAACCTTCGGTCGTTCTCGCCAATTTGGCGTGCAGGCCGTGAATCAGAAAACAGTGGCAAAAGCCGCCTTGGCAGCATACATTATCAACCAGACACCTTACCTTGCCCACCCTGAGCATCCCCCGCCCATGAACGCCCGCTATATGAACCGTTATCCAAACATTGCCTCTCTCCTGGCCGTCATCGCTCTGCTGGCCGCCGGTCAAGCGGTGTTCGCAGACGCCCCGCGTGCCTTGCCGGTGGGAAAGCTGCCAGCAGACCAACGCCTGGCGGCGCCGAAAGACCTTAACGGTTATTTTCCCATGCAGGTGCCCGCCACCGCCGCCGATTGGCAAAAGCGCGCCGACATCGTCCGCCGGCAAGCGAAGGTGGCCACCGGCGTCTGGCCGCTGCCGGAAGCCACGCCGGTCAACGCCGTGGTGCATGGTCTTATCGACCGTGATGAATACACCGTCGAGCGGGTGTCTCTGGAAAGTTGGCCGGGACATTTTGTCACCGGCAGTTTGTATCGGCCCAAGGGGCGCGGCGGCAAACTGGCGGCGGTGCTTTGTCCGCACGGGCATTGGGCCAATGGCCGGTTCTTCGACGCCGGAATCGCGGCGGCCAAGCAGCAGATTGTTTCCGGGGCCGAGCGTTTTGTGAACAGCGGCCGCTTTCCCTTGCAAGCGCGCTGCGTTCAGCTTGCGCGGATGGGATGCGTCGTGTTTCACTATGACATGCTGGGCTACGCCGACAGCCAGCAATTGTCGGGCGCGCTGGCCCACGGTTACGCGAAGATCCGTCCTGAGATGGAAGTAGCCGACAACTGGGGATTCTTTAGCGCCCAGGCCGAGCTGCGTTTGCAGTCGATCATGGGGTTGCAGACATACAACTCCATTCGCGCGCTGGATTGGATCAGCGGCTTGCCGGAGGTCGACGCCCAGCGCGTCGGCGTGACCGGGGCCAGCGGCGGCGGCACGCAAACCTTTATTCTGACGGCGGTCGATCCGCGGCCGGCCGTGGCATTTCCGGCCGTGATGGTTTCGACCGCGATGCAAGGCGGCTGCACCTGTGAGAATTGCAGCTTGCTGCGCATCGATACCGGCAACATCGAAATGGCCGGCCTTTTCGCTCCCAAGCCGCTGGGCATGACCGGCGCCGATGATTGGACCAAGGAGATCGCCACCAAGGGTCTGCCCGAATTGAAGCAGCTTTACAAACTGCTGGGCGCGGAGGCCAACGTCAGGGCCTGGCCGCTGGTGCAGTTTCCGCACAATTACAACCACGTCAGTCGCGCGGCGATGTATGGCTGGATGAACAAACACCTCAAGCTCGGCCTCGCCGATCCGGTCATTGAAGAAGATTTTGTTCCGCTCACGGTCGAGGAGATGACGGTCTGGGACGGCACACACCCCAAGCCGCCCGCGGGCGACGAATACGAACGACGGCTGATCAAGCAAATCACCGCCGATTCAGAAAAGCAAGTCGCCGCACTTAAGCCCAAAGACGGCGCCTCGCTGGAAAAATATCGCGACGTCGTTGGCGGCGCGGTGGAAGCACTCCTGGGGCATTCGATCCGCGATATAGGCGTAGCGGAATTTGACAAGACGCTCGAGGAAGATCGCGGCGACTACACCCAGTTCGCCGGGCTGCTGCGCAACCCATTGCACGGGCAAGAGCTGCCAGTCGCGTTTTTGCTGCCCAAGAAGTGGAACAAACGTGTGGCGCTGTGGATCGACGAGTCGGGCAAGGCCGGCCTGTATGGCGCTGACGGCCAACCGCGGCCGGAGGTGAAGAAACTACTGGCCGCCGGCACGTCGTTGGGCGGCATCGACTTGATCGGCCAGGGCGAGTTTCTCGCCCCAGGACAGCCGCCGCTGAAAAACCGCCGCGTCAACAATCCACGCGAGTTCGCCGGGTTTACCTACGGCTACAACCATCCGCTGTTCGCGCAGCGGGTGCATGACATCCTGACGCTCATTTCGTTCGCCCGGCACGATGAACACAAGCCGGAAAGGGTCGATTTAATCGGCTTGAACGGCGCGGGGCCTTGGGTGGCCGCGGCGGCGGCGGTTGCCGGCGACGCGGTCGATCGCGTGGCGATCGATACGGCCGGTTTCCGTTTTCAGCGGCTGACGGCTTTTGACGACGCCGCCTTTTTGCCCGGCATCGTCAAGTATGGCGATCTGCCGGCGCTGCTCGCGCTGGCCGCGCCGCACCGGCTCTGGATAGCCGGGGAAAAAGGTCAGTTGCCTGAAATCGTTCGCCAGGCTTACACGGCGGCTGGGCAACCGGCCGGCGCGAACGCCCATCAAGGCGATGAAGCCGCCGCGGCTCAAGCCGCGGTGGATTGGCTAACGATTGGAGTTGCGCCGCCAAGATGAGGCGCACCTCAATTCGTTGGGCGCCGACCGCATCCCCGATCCTACCACATGCCGTTCGCCAGCAGATTGTCGATTCAGCGACTTTTCCCAACATCACGCCAGGTTGCTTAGCGGATGCGCAGCGAGCGGCAGGTTTCCTCGTAGCTCGCTTCCAGGTCCAGGGAAACTGCCAAGCTTTCGGTGAGCCAAATGGGCAGCGTGGGCAGAACTTGACTGATGGCCAAAGGATGATACCAGTTGTCCAGGAGCCGGCGGCGACCTTCGCGCCGCAGGCGAACGGTCGCCGCGTACATGGCGGACGGCTGCTCGCCAAGCGTCGGATCATCGCTGTCCAGAAAGCTCAGCAAATCCGCATAGAGGTTGAAATGGCTTGAGTTGACCACATCGACGAAGGACACACAGACATCGCGCGTCAGCAAGGCGGTCGCCTTTGAGAGAAACGCGCCCCTGTTCTCCGGCCGGTCTTTGTTCGAGGGGCTGACGATTTCAATCGCCGCCACCAATCGCCGATTCTGGCGAGACTCGTAGATGCGAACCTCGTACAAGTCCTGTTTTGGCAGCCGAGGCTCAACCGTCAACGTAGGTTTCGGAGGAGCATACGTCGCGGTGGCGAGACCGCCATGCTCTCCGCTCGCGCCGTTCGCCCGTGGAGTATCAGCGTCGTAGGCGCCGACATCGATTTCATTGAGCGCGCCCAGATGCACGGCTGGCGCGGCGAAGTAAGGTTCCGGCAAGACCTCGTCGAGCGCGCGCACAATCATGGCCGGCCACATGCCGTGCAGTTCGTCCCAGGAATGAACGTCGTCCAACGGCGGATGGAAGTGATCGCGGAGCGGCACTGAAGCTTTTCCTTGTAGTTTGATGTAAAGTGATCTATGGCTGTGGCGCCGTCGTGGACGGCGGTGGTGGGCAATGCCCACCCTACATTCGCGCCAATCCATGCCATAATACCACGTCCGCCGGCGGCGAAGCGAGCGCAGGGCCGACACAAAAAAACGCGGCGGTTCCGAAGCAACGCGCCATCGCGTATATTTAGCAGTCGCCGGCGCGCCGCAGCGCGATTCGCCGCGAAGGCTAGCCGGATGAATACTGAAGTTGGCAACGACGTCTGATGGACTACTCGCAAAAAGCGTTGACGTTCGGCGATGACAAAAGAAGCAGCCGCGAACTGGCGGTGGCCGCCGGCATTGCGCCCGCCCCAAAATCCGCCGGAGCGGCCAAGACCATTTCCGATCTCTATCTTGCCGACGCGGAGGCCGGCGTCTTGGAAGCCGCGCGCTGCCAAGCGCTCGAAGAACTGAAAGACCGGTTGGCCGCCGGTCTGCCCCACAACAGCTCTGAAACTCGCGTGCGGAGCGCCCGGTTCGTCATTCGTTGGTTTTTTCCCGATGGAATCGATGGTATCGCCAGCAAGGCCTGGTCCGCATACCAAGACAAGAAGATTCTCGGCGACGTGCTCCGGTATCTTTATCTTTCGCAAGAGCCGGTCATGGGGGCCTGCGTGGAGCAGTGCTTATTTCCCATTGAAACCGGCATGCGCCTGCCCAAAGCGGTCTTTGACCGCTATTTGACCGGTTATTATCGAGAACTGCCGTCGAAAAAAACCTCGCAACGACTCAAGACCAACCTCATCAAGCTCGGCTTCCTCGAGCGTCTCACGGGCGACGAGCATCGCTTGCTGCCGGTCCATCCGGCCAAAACGTCTTTGCTGCTTTTGGCGCATTACCTGTTCGCGCCCGCGGGCGCGCGAACCGTCGAACTTTCGCGGCTTTTAGCCGACCCGTTCTGGAAGTACCTCGGCTTCAAACGTGAAGACGAAGTGCGCGGCGTTCTGCGCGAGGCGGATGTCACAGGCGTGCTGGGCAAATACGTGGTCGCCGACCGGCTGGAGCAGATCACCACCCGTTTTGGCATCGACGACTTTCTGGCAAACAAAGCGAGAGTGTAGACATGTGGACATCTGATGCCCTTTCGCAGCTTTTGCGGCGGCGAACCTGGGACAAAGAGCTGAATGTTTGGGTCGGCCCCGTCGCGGAACTGCGGTCGGCCTTGGGTGAGATGCGCGTCGAAACGCTCGATTTGCTCGATCTGTTTGACACCGACAACCTGCCGATCGACGATGACGAAGTGCGCCAGTGCCTCAAACGCGAACTACGTCGGCGGCTGCCCGCCATCCCGCGCGCGCCGGCCCAGCGTTTGGTGCTGTTGGTTCTTTCGGCCGGACTTTTGGCGCGTTACAACGGCGGTGTGCGAGAATTCTACGATTGGTTCTGCAACGATTCTTCAGTGGCGTTTCTGGTGATCGAGGGAGTTTCCGAAGCGAACTGGCCGGCGGAGGTCGAGTGTGAGCCTAAGCGGCTGATCCATTACTTTCTCGGCAGTCCCGGCCTCGTTAAAGCGAAATACGGCAGTCAAGGGGGAATTTGATGTCATTGCGTGAGCTTTCCAAACTCGTCGAGCTGAAACCAGAGCCGGAGACCACACCCTCGCTGGCCAAGTACATCGCCCGCGAAAACGCGGGCGCCTGCGTCGCCGAATACTACCTCACGCCGGCGCTGCGCGAACATTTCACGCGGGTCTTTGAGTGCGTCGTGCATCGGCGCGGGCAAGGCTTTTGGGTGCAGGCCGAATACGGGGCGGGCAAGACGCACTTCCTGGCCGCGCTGGTCGATCTGCTGATGTGGCGCGGGGAAGGCGTCTGGGACCGCTTGCGAGACGACCAGATCCAACGCGATTACGCCTCGCCACTGGCGCAAACGCGGATGTTTCCGGTCGCCTTCTCGCTGCGCGGCATGGGCGCCTCGGACGGCAAAGACAGCCTGATGCGGATTCTCGAAGAGCAAATCCGTGGAGCCTCGACGCGCACGATCCGAACCTTTCGGCCAAGGTCAGAATCACCGCGGCCGAGCTGGCCGACGAGTGGTATCGCGGCGAGGCCTCGGCGCGTTTTCGGCCGTCGGTCGCGGCCTTCTTTCAGCAAGAACACCAGGCCACGCCCGAAGAGTACCGCGCCAAGCACGGCGGCAAAAACTTCGGTCAGCGGATCGTCGAGTCGGAGATCGCCGAAGGCAAGCTCAAGGGCAAATACCTGGAGCGCTTCACTTACATCTACGACCAGATCACCAAGCTCGGCGACTATCACGGAGTGGTCTTCGTTATCGACGAGTTTCGCTCCTGGCAAGACCGACATGCGGAAGGCACCGCCGCCTACGCCGAGGACGAGGAGATTCTCGAAACCTTGGCCTACGTGCTGCCGACGAGGCACCTGAACATCATCACCATCATCGCCAGCCAGGGCGACATGCCGCAAAAGCTGTCGGGCGGCGGCCAGGGCGACCGTTTCGTGCCGCTCTATCTGCTGGCCGACAAGAACAAGGGCGACTTTGGCGAGATCGTGGCCTTCCGCGCGCGCGACCTGCGGCCGGGCGCCGCGACCGACATTAAGGATTATTACGATCACTGCCGCAAAGAATACCGTTTTATCAAGCAGGGCAACGTCTCGCTCGATTACTTCAAGGCCATCTTCCCCTTCCAGCCGCGCACGTTTGATTGCATGCTGCGCATCACGCAGAACGCCGACAAGCACAACCTGCCCACCGCGCGCTCGGCCATTCGCATCGCCTGGCAAACGCTGACGGCCCGTGCCGTGCTCGCCGAAAAACGCCTCGTGGTGCTGGCCGACGTCATTGAATGCGACGAGCTTGTCAAAGGCCTGACGAGCGAGCACTACCGCGACGCCTATCTCGGCCTGCAAACCGCCATCGAACAGCTTGCCGAATTCGACGCCGCGCCGGAGGAACGGGAGCAGGCCAAGCGCGTCTTGCAAACGCTCTTTCTGTGGACCATCAGTTTGCCCGACAACCTGCGCGATGGTCTCACCGCGCAAGAAGTCGGCGAAGCCGCTTGGCTGATGGACGACGCGCTGGGCCCGGCGGCCCAGGCCGAGCACCTGCTGGAAAAGCTCGTGCAGAGCGGCTTTCCGGTGCGCACCGCCAAGCGCACCCGCGAGGGCAAGGAAATCTCGGTCTTTTCCTTTGAGACGACCGCCGCCCAGGAAAACCCGGCACGCCATTTCGCCCCGCTGAAGAAAAAGGCGAAGGCCGATTTCAAGGCCCAGGACGCCAAGTGGGTCGAATCGCTCTTTTGGCAGCTTGCCGACATCACGCCCGAGGCGCAGCAAGAGCTGGGCGTTTACAGCGGCCTGTTGTCCGATTTCGCCCCCGACGATCAGCGCACGCCGGCCGACAAAGCCTCGGGCCAGCCCGCCCGATTCCAGTTTCCACACCGCGCGGCCACGCTCACCAAGCGGGTTCACAAAACGCTCTACCTCGGCGAAGTGGTCGTGGCCGATCACTGGCGGGCGGAGTTCGGCCAAGCGATCAAAAACGCCGACCAGCATTTCCGCATCGTTTATCTCACCCATTCGCCCGACGCCGACGACGCGACCATCGCGGCCGCGCTCGATGACAGCCGCATTGTGGTTTGCCATCCCGAATCGCTCAGCGACGCCACGCGCGATGCCTTGGCCGATTTGCTCGCCGCCGAGCAGATGAAGCGCGCCACCGGCTCGGCCAGCCAGGCGGCCCTGCAAAACCATGCCGAGAATAAACGCCGCGACGCGATCAAAACCATTCTCAAGTGTCAATACGACGAATTCCGCCGCGGCAAAATCCTCACGCAAAAATCGTTTGGCATTCCCGCGGCCGAAATCTTCAAGGTCGGTAACCCGCGCGAGAGCGATCTGGCCTCGCGCCTACTGGAAAAAGCCTACGACACGCCCTTGTTCAGCCCCAAAGATTTTAAGAAGGACCTGAACGACAACGACACGCGCAAGATCTTCGCCGGGCTGTTCCATCGCGACGCCGCCAAGGCCGAGAAAGACGCTGTGACCAACTTCGCCGTCGGCCTGGAACTGGCCGTCAAGTCGCACCCCGCCGATTTCAACGCCGACGGCTCGCAAGCCATTCAGCAAATCGCCGCGCGCGTCGACGCCCGCCAAGACGTGCCGCTGGCGGATTTGAAGGGCCACTTCTGCGCTCCGCCTTACGGGCTGACCGAGGTCATGGTCGCCCTGTACGTGTTCGCGCTGGTCAAAAGCGGCGTGTACGAGCTGGCGCTCAATCCGTCGTACCCCGTCACGCTGGCCGACGGCAAAAAACCACACGACAATCGGCTTACCACGCACGCGCTGGCCGCCTGCGATTGGAACTCCGCGCTCGACAAGGCGCTGTTGGGCGCCCGCGTGATCCTCTCGCTGCGCAAAGGTTGGAACGAAGTTCTGCCGTACGCGCGCGTGCTCGACGACACGCTCAAGCCGACCGCCACGCCCGACGAGGAAGCCGACCGCGAGGAGCAACTCGCCGGCGTGCTCGGCAAGCTGCGCACTGAAATCGCTGAAGTGGAAAAGGGCATCGCGGCCCTGGCCTCGAAGCTGGGCGGCGCGGCCCCAAAAAGCCTTACGGAAACCTGCCAACGGCTGGTCGGCGTCGCCTCGTCGGCCACGTTCGCGCAGTTCGACGCCAAGGCTCGCGAGAGCTACGCCACGCGCGACGAGTTCGCCGCCGCCTATGAGATGTATCGTTTGGCCCGGCAGCTTCATGGCCGCGCCTTTGAGCTAAGCACCGCGCATGATTACCTCGCCCAGGCGTGCGATTGCGACAAGCAGCTTGAATTCGACCGCCAGAGCCAGCGGAGCTACTTCGCCTTTGACGATCTGCTGAAAGATCCCGGCAAAGTGGCGGCCCGGCTGGATGGCTTCGAGCAATGGCGCGGCAAATACGAGCATGCCTATCGCAAGGCCCACCGCGCCCATTACGAGGAGCTGCGCGCGCTGGAAGGCGAGGTCGAAGCACTGCGGCCCAAGGTCCGCGCGCTGGCGCGGCTGAACGACATCGGCGAGCTGGGGCCGGCGCTTGCGGCCACGAAGAGCGTCGCGGCCGATCTGGCCTCGATCGACAAGCGGCTTGATCTTTGTCCGACGGCCGACGACGCGCGGTTGGAGGCGGCGTCGCCCCTTTGCGCGCGGTGCGCTTGGACTCCGGCGGCCGAAGCGCCGGCGGCCGATTTCAAGAAGCTGAAAACGGTCGTGGCGCGCGGCCTGGCCGATCGCTTCCAGCGTTTCAAAGACGCCACGATCGGCGCCGTTCTGACCAGGGCGGCCGCGGCGGACGGCCGCGCCGACCTGGCCCAGCTTTTAAAAATCATTCAACTCGCCACGGCCGACGCGCTGGCCGGCGTGATGACCGAGGAGCTGGCCGCCTTTCTGCGTCAGTTGCTCCACGACGAAAACCTGGTGCAAGAGGAAGTGGCGCTGGGGCCGATCGTGCGAGAGATTGGCGCCATCGAGGAAGACCACGTCGACGAGGCGGTCGAGAAATTCGGCCGGCTCCTGGCCAAGGCGGTGAAATCGGCCAAGGCCCAACACAAATCGAAGCGCGTGCGCGTCTTCTTGCGGCTGACCGACCAGGCGGAGGGCGCCGATGCGTGAACGTGGCCGCCGTAGCACCGAAGGTGCGTTATTCCATAGCCCAGGGTGCAACCCTGGGGTGACGCTTAAATCGATCCCCCATTCGTTTACCCTGCCATGCCCATGACCCCCCCGCCCGGCAATACCGGCCCCAGCCCCGCCGCGAACGCGCCGCCGCCCGACGCGCCGCCCGACGCGCTGCCCGACGCGCTGCCCGACGCGCTGCCCTACCTCGCGCCCGACGCGCAGGCCCAGGCGCTGGCTGAGTTTCTGCGAAAACACGTCACGCCCTACGACGCTGAAACCGACGACTACGATTGCCCGCCGTTCGCGGCCGACATCAAAGAGGGCAAGAACGACCCGATCTACAACGCCCACTCGTACCATACCAAGGTGCCGCCGCGCGGCATCGTTCCGTACATTCTGCATTACACCAGGCCCGGCGACGTGGTGCTCGATCCGTTTTGCGGTTCGGGCATGACCGGCGTGGCCGCCCAAATGTGCGCCAACCCTCCCGAGGATTTGCTGGCGCGGTTTCCCGAGTTGAAAGACCGCGTGGGGCCGCGGGCCTGCATCTTGAACGACCTTTCGCCGGCGGCCTGCCACATTGCCTACAACTACAACACGCCGGTCGACGTCGAGGCGCTGAAGCGTGAGTTCGAGCGCATCAAGGCGGCGGTCAAAGACGAGTTCGACTGGCTCTACGGCAGCGAGCATTACGAACCGGCCATCGGCCTTTACGCGCCCAAAAGCCCCGACGTGTTGGCGCGTCTGAAAAACCCGCCCGCGGCGTCCGGTCAATTGCTCGACGGTGTCGAGCGCAAATGGGAGCTGATCTCGCGCGCCGAGGTCGAATCGCGGCTCGGTTATGCCGTTACCGAGTTGCCCCGCGACGCCGCCTGGGGCGACGTCGATGTCGCGGAAGTTGACGAGTGGATCCGCATTCCGGCCACGATCGAATTCACGGTTTGGTCGGACAGGCACAAATGCGAAGGATTCGTGACGATCGAAGAAACGTCGGTCACTGCGAAGGGGAAATCGGTCAAAAGAAAAAACCGCGTCGCGCGAGGCTGCGCGGAGGAAATCGTGCTATGGGACGCCGCGGTGGACCAAAAAACGCGAAACGTGCTCGACATCTTCCAATGCCCGCGTTGCGGCCAGAGTTGGAAGAAGCGCGATATTCCGCGAACCGGCTGCGTTCCGGTGCTTACGCGATTGGAGTTTGAGACCATCGCGGGCAAGACGCGCGCGTTGGAGCGCAAGCTTACAGTCCGCGAGCGTGAGATCATCGCACAGGTCGATGCCGCGGAAATAAATCACTGGTGTCCGCGACGTGTCTGGACCGACCAGCGCGAGATGTGGCGCGGCGGCCATCGAGACGCTGGAATCGAAACGGCGGCCGATTTTTACACGAAGCGAAGTCTGCGGGCACTCGCGATGTTTTGGCATCAAACCTCGGCGGTACGCGATCATCGGATACGTCGCGCGCTGCAGTTCCTGCTCACGAGCATCTCGGGCCGTTATGCGAGAACAACGCGGTACCTTTTTGGAAAGGCGGGGAATTCCGCCATTACCGGAACTCTCTACGTCGCTTCATTCACGGTTGAGAACTCGCTCGCGAGAATTCTTGGCAATAAGTGGCCCGACGTGATGGTGGCCCTTCGGGCGGCGACGGCGCGCGACGCAACGTGCCACGTCCGACGTGGATCGGCAACGGCGCTGACGGGAATCGCGAACGACTCGATCGACTACGTCTTCACCGATCCGCCGTTCGGTTCAAACCTGTTCTACGGCGACTGTTCGTTCCTTTGGGAATCTTGGCTCGACGAGCTGACCGACTTGAACCAAGAGGCGGTCTGGAACAAATCCGTTAAGACTCACGAAGGCGGCAAGACGCTTGACGATTATGGCGGACTGATGGCGGAGGCGTTCCGCGAAATGTTTCGCGTCCTGAAGCCCGGACGCTGGGCTACCGTCGAATTCAACAACTCCGACGGCAGGGTCTTCGACGTCATTAAGCAAGGCGTCACCGACGCCGGGTTTCAAATCGCGAACATGTTGCTTCTCGACAAGTCGCAGAAATCGTTCAAGCAAGTCAAGGGTGAAAAGGGCGAAGAGGACGTCGTCGACAAGGACGTTTTGTTTAACCTGCACAAGCCGGCGCTTGAGCGCAGTGAACTGCAACACAGCGACCACGACTTGGAGCACCAAGTGACCGACGCGGTTCGCGAGCACTTGCTGTCGTTGCCGGAACGGATCGCGGCGGACCCGGACAAATACAGCGACGAGCATCGCACGACGGCCACGATCAACAGCACGCTCATGAACGCGCTCATTCCGCGGGGGGTGAACGTCGAGCGGCTCAACTTGCCGTTCATCGAACGGGTCTGCTCGCGCTATTTTCGCAAAATCGGCCAGCATTGGTATCTGCGCGGCGAAGCGGTCGGCGGCAACGGCGCCGGCGGC
>DASVGM010000086.1:0-4178 GCA_036379555.1 Pirellulales bacterium
TTGTTCACGGCCTTCTTTCCACCCTTCTTCACGGCCTTCTTCACGGCCTTCTTCACGGCCTTCTTCACGGCCTTCTTCACGGCCTTCTTCACGGGCGATGCGCTCTGGAGTAGTAATAAAACTCATGCCTTTCTCCTTTTCAAAATCGTGAATTTCCTTCCAGGCCAACGCGGCCAGTGGCGCGGGCAAGGCCATCATCATCTCCATCAATCGATAAAAACGCTTCTTTCCACGCGCCATCGAAGTCGGCCATGGCAAGGTGTTCCTGTGGGGGGCGGTGCTAGCGCAGCACGTTCATCAACGGTGGCCGTCGGCTGCGAAATTCTTCGCCGCGGCGCGGCGGCAAAACCGCCTCAACATACTCTTGCACTTGTTCGGGCGTTTCAAAATAGCGGTCATAGACATAATCGTCTTCGTATTCGCAGCTTTCCGTCGAGTATTCGCGGCAGATGTTCGGCCGCGTCTCGTAAATCCCGCAGCGATTATCTTCCTGCAAATGCTTGCAAGGTGTATGTACCAGCAAATACCATTGCTCGCCTTCGACGAAGACGGTGGCCGCGTCGTGCAACAAATACCAGCGGATGTAATCAAAATCCTTGTGCGTCGTCGGCTCGTCGATCGGCAAGGCGAAATACTTGCAGCACTTGGCAGAGCAGTAATTGCAGAGACAATCGTCGGGCGAAAGCTCGTTGCGGTTGATTCTTGGGGGGCGGAGGGGCATGGAAATTGGTCTGTGGGGTGCGTTCGCAGTCGGGTATATCAGCGCATGGCTCACACGGCAATCCCCTGCGCTAAGAATCATCCGGGCTAAAGATTCCAACTCCACTGCAACACGACGCCCTCATATTGAAAGTTCGTGTAGATGGGTTGGCCAAAAGGCCCGGCCCCCACGTCTGAGTTCGTGCCGAACAGATACCAGAACTGTCCAATGTAGCCAACGTACAACTTGCTATTGGGCAAGCGCGGCGGCTGCCAATTCAGGCCGATTTGCACGGAAAGCACCGGCATGTTTTGGGTGAACTTCGTGATCACGTCGCCCGTCTGGATGCCGCCCGGCCCTATGGCGCCGACGAAGCTCTCTTGCCGCACGTGGGTGAAGATGGTCGAGACGTCGATCTGGTTGACCCAGGTCAGGCCGCTGCGCTTAAAGTGCCGGTCGATTTGCACGCCGAAGTGCGGCCCCACGCCGCGATCGTGATTCGTTTGCCGCCCGGCGAATATGCCATCGCCCGCCGCGGCCTGGACGAGAGACTGATCGACGCGCGTGCCGAGATAGGTCTGAGCCACCCGTAGGCCGGCCTGAAACCGCAGGCTCCAGCCGGTGTAGGGCGTTAGCTCGCGGCTGGCATAGTCGATGTCGGTGTAGTTGAGCATAAACTCGGTCTGCCGTGAGGCCGGACCATTGGCGGTGAGCGTGGTGTCGCTACCGCGGGCGTTGAAGTAGCGGTCTGAAACCAGGAACTCGCCAAAGCCCGATGGCAGCCGATAGCCGATTTCGACGCGCGGCGCCGCTGCCCAGTTGAGATGAGCGGTGCCAAGCTGCAGTTGCACGACGTTGTTGGGGTTCGAGGCGAGGGGCACGTTCTCCTGTGTCGGATAGTTGACGTAAGGATGAATGATGCCCACTTCGGCGTCGCCAAACCAGCCCGGCTGCGCGAAATCGACCGGGTCGAGCAGCGGGTCTTTCTGAAAGTAGGGATGTTCAAAATCCGGCGTCGGCGGGCCTGAAAGCATCGCTTCGTCAAAAAGCGACGCCGGCTGACTGGGCGGTCGCGGCAGCGATCGCAAGATTTCGGGCTGTTCATGATCGGGAGTGGGCGCCAACACCTTCTCATTCACCGTGGCGGGCTGCCGCGGCGCCACCGTGCCACGGCGCGGCGCGACCGGCGACAGCATCGGCGGCTGCGCGTGGGCCAATGTCACCGGCCCGATAAGTGTCGCGGCCAAAAGCACCAACCCATGTAGCAGAATTCGTGAGAATTCTAGGCGCTGTCGTGAGGATTCCGGGCGCGGTCGTGAGAACTCCGGCCGTAAACCGATGCCACGGCCCGACTTCTTGCGAAGTCGGCTTCGGGCCGGTGCGCAATGCGTGCTAGCCTTCGCCATGGCAAAAAATCCTTGGTTGGTCTTACTCTTCATGGCGCGCCTCCTGGGGCCGACCCGCCCCGCGCCGCGCCGTTTGCTCCGGACGCTTGCCCAACCTGCGATCTTCCGCGAACTCGGCCGCGTGCGGAGGTTGCCCGGCGGGCGCGGCGCCGGGACCAATCGCGGCCGCCACCGCGCCCTGCGCCGCGACGTGCGGATGGCCGCAGGCCCATTGGGTTAGCCGTTCAAAGTCGGGCAGTTCGGGCAACGGCTGCGGCGTGGCCATTTGAAACAGGTCGTCGGTCTGCAAAAGCTCGGCGACGTTCACCACCGACTGCCAGAGCCTGCCCAGCACATCCAAGTAGGCCGTGACGTTTTGCGAAAGGTTCTGCTGCGCGAAGGCCAGATCGCCCACGTTGACGTTGTCGGGATCGAGCGGTCGCCGTTGGTAAACGCCCCGATAATACCGCACCAGGTCGGGCAAGATGTAGCGCCGGTAATAATCGATGGCGTAAAGATTATTTTGGTAATTGGTATAGGCGTCCGCCAGGCGATTGGTCAGGTCGATCTCGGTGTTGTGCTGCGCTTCGGTGGCATGAACCAGCGAGGCCTGGGCGGCAACGATGTTTCCTTTGTTGCGGTTCCAGATCGCCAGCGGAATCTTAAGCTGAAATTGCTGATAGGTGCCATACGGCGCGACGGTGGTGTCTCTGGCCAACTGATAGGTGAGATCGAGATCAGGCACCACCGCCGCCTGAGCCAGCTTTAAGTTGTACTGGGCTTGCGGCACCAGGTTGCGCGAGCGCAATATCTCGCTGTGAGTGCGCATCACGTATTGCAGCACCTCGTCGTAATCGTAATAGGGTATGAAACGGTCGACGCGCCCGGCGACTTGTGTCAGCGGAAGCTGCCGCAGGCCGAGCACCGCCACCAGCGATTTCCAATCGTAGATGTAAGTGGCGATGGCCTGCTGATACGCCAACCGCGTGGTAAACGCCTGCGCGCGAAGAGCCGATGGTTCGTACGCGGCCACCGGGCCGCCCTTGAGCAGTTGCGCCGAAAGGCTGTAAATTTCGTCGGTGAAACGGGCCAAGGCGCGGCTGACGGCCACCGTTTCTTTGTCGACCAGCAACGAGAAGTACGCCCGGCGAACCTGCGTGGCCAATTCGTTGCGGATGCGCCGCAGCTCCAGTTGAGCGTTCTCCACGTCTTTGTACGCCACGGCGGCGCTAAGCTTGATCTTGCCGCCGGTGATGATGGTCTGTTCGATGCCGAGGCCCTGCGCGCCGGCGGTCGCGTTGTTGTTGGTCGGATCCACAAAATAGGTGCCCGACGGATTGACATAAGTGCGGGCCTGCTGCCAAAGCCCGATCGCCTGCTGAACATTGGCCACGGCCTGCCGCAGGGCCGGGCTGTTGGCGGCGGCGATTCGCTGCAACTCCTCCAGGGTCAGCGGTTTGCCGTTCGGCCCCTGCACCATGCGCGGTTCGACCGGCAAAGGCGGCAGGTCCGGATAGACTTGGTCAACGGCGGCGGCACCGGTTAATTCACCGACCGGCGGCGTTTCAGAACCCGGCAATCGCGCCGGAATGCGCAACTCAATAGGAGCTCGCGTCGGGTCGGCGACCGCTTGCGTCCAAGCAGCTTTTTGGAGGCGTGCCTGGCCCGCCGCCGCTTGCATACCCGCCGACTCCAGCCAAGCGGCACTATGCGCGTCGACCGGCGCATCCTTGCCGGCAGTGTTTTGCTGAACGGAGAATCGCAGCTCGTTCTTGTTTTGGGCCAAGCCATTCGCAGTAGCCTGTTCGGCGTCTTGACTCGGTAATGGGGGCGCCGCCTGCTGCGGCGAGGGCAAACTGTTCGGCGCCTCTGGCCCCGCTGGCGGCGGAGAGGAGCGCGGTTGAGCGCCCGGCGGATGAATGGCCTGCGCAGGTGCGGCGGTGCGTGTGGCCCGCGGGCTGAGGTCATACGGCTGATTGGCGAGCGCGCGCACCGTTTGATCGGTGCGCTGCCGCACCGGCCAGGTGCAGCCGCTCACCAACAACAGCGACATCAGGGCTAGCCAAGAAAAACGCATCGAGAAAGCGGTTTGG
>DASVGM010000087.1:0-4488 GCA_036379555.1 Pirellulales bacterium
GCCGGCAGCGTGATGCGCTTCGGCACGCTTTTGACCACCGGCGAGATTGATTTGCAATACACGCGCTACAACCAAAGCGAGCGGCAAGACGCGCAAACGCAGGCGATCATGGCTTCCATGTTGGATGCGATGGAGGCCCGCGCGGCGGCCGCCCAGTTAGACGATGAAATTGAACGTGGAGAGAAATGAGTCGCATTAGCCGCATCGCAGTGCCGTTCTCGCCTGCCTGCGGGATACACCAGAAAACAGGAACGACGGCGGGCATGACGCCCCTGAGAACATGAGCTCAACCTTTCGCCCTCAAACCGGACCAACCATATCCGGCCCGCCCATGGCGGGCCTGATCGGCGATGGTCCGGCCATGCGAAAGGTGTATGAGCGCACGCGGTTGGTGGCCAGGTCGAACGCTTCGGTGCTGTTGCTTGGCGAAACCGGCACCGGCAAGGAACTGATCGCCAAGGCGGTGCATCAGCTTAGCCCGCGCGGCAGCGGCCCGTTTGTGCGCGTGAACTGCGGCGCTTTGTCGGAGAGTCTGCTGGAGAGCGAATTGTTTGGCCACGTGCGCGGCGCGTTCACCGGGGCTCTGGAAAACCGCACCGGCCGCTTTGAGGCGGCTCACACCGGCACCATCTTTCTCGACGAGATCAATTCCACCACGCCCAAGCTGCAGGTCAAGCTGCTGCGCGTGTTGCAAGAGCGCGAATTTGAACGCGTGGGCGACACGCAAACCGTGCGCGTCGACACGCGCGTGATCGCCGCTAGCAACCGCGACCTGCTCGACGAGGTCGACGCCGAGCGTTTTCGCGAGGATCTTTATTACCGCTTGAACGTGGTGCCCATTTACCTGCCGCCTTTGCGTCAGCGCCGCGAGGACATTCCGGCGTTGATCGGGCACTTTCTCAACGTCTACAACGATGAAAACGACCGTTACGTGGTTCACATCGAGCCGCGCGCGATGGAGTTGCTGCAAGACTACGATTGGCCCGGCAACGTGCGCGAGTTGCAAAACTATATCGAACGCGCGGTGGTGTTGGCGGCGGGCGACGAACTAACGTGCGACCTCTTGCCTGAGACGGTGCTCGGCCAGCGGCGGCCATCGAGCCGGCGTTTGCACGAGGTCGATCCGGAGATTCTGGCTCAGGAGATGGTGCAGCAAATCATCGCCGCCGCCGGCGCCAACGGCGAAGACCTCTACAATAAAATTGTCAATCGCGTGGAGCGCGAGTTGCTTTCCCAGGTTCTGGCGAGCTGCGACAACGTGCAGGTGAAAGCCGCCGCGCGTTTGGGCATCAATCGCAACACGCTGCACAAAAAGCTCAAAGACCACGGCCTCGACGCGCCCGATGACAAGCCTCAGGCGATGCGCGCCTGAGGCGCTCACGCGAGAATGCCCGTAATCGGTTCTCCATGAACATTCGTAAGCCGGCGGCGGATGCCGTTGTGATAAAAAGTGAGCCGCTCGTGGTCGATGCCCAACAGCCGTAGCACGGTGGCGTGGAAGTCATACCAGGTGACGGGGTTTTCGACCGCGCGCAAACCAAAATCGTCGGTCGAACCGTAAGCCAGTCCGGGCTTCAAACCGGCGCCAGCCAGCCAGGTGGAAAAGCCGTATTGGTTGTGGTCGCGGCCTTTGCCCAAGGTATCGCCGGCCGATTGTGTGAACGGCGTGCGGCCAAACTCGGTGCTGAGAATAACCAGTGTGTCGTCGAGCATGCCGCGTTGGCGCAGGTCGGTCAGCAGGCCGGCCAGTGGGCGGTCGATGCGCGCCGCCTCCTGACTGTGATTGGCGCGCATGTCTTCGTGGCCGTCCCAGTTGATGCGCGGCGATCCGAAAGCGCCGCCCGAGAAAAGTTGCACGAAGCGCACGCCGCGCTCCAGCAGACGCCGCGCCAAAAGGCAACTGCGGCCCACGTCGTTCGTTTCCGCGCTGCCGACGCCATACAACTCGTGCGTGGCCGCGGTCTCGCGGGCCAGATCGGAAACCTCCGGCACCGCAAGCTGCATGCGGGCGGCCATGTCGTAGCTGCGAATGCGCGCCAGCAGCGCGTCGCTGGCGGCGTGCTCGGCCAGGTGCCGCCGGTTCATCGCGGCCAGCAACCGCCGACTGGCCGCTTCGGCAGCGGCGGAGATCGGCCGCGCGGGCGCCAGATCGTGAATCGCCGGGCCGCTGCTGCGCAGGGTCACGCCTTGATGCCGGGCAGGCAGAAAGCCGTTCGACCAATTGATCGACCCGCCCGCCGGCACGCCGCGGTTGTCGGGTATGACGACGTAAGCCGGCAGCTCATCGGTCTCACTGCCCAGGCCAAAGGAGAGCCAGGCCCCCAGCACCGGAAAGCCGTTCAGCCGAAATCCGGTGTTGGCCTGGAACGTGGCGGGAGTGTGGTTTGAGGTTTCGGCCGTCATGGAACGAATGATCGTCAATTCATCGGCCACGCCGGCCAGGTGCGGAAACAAATCCGACACCCACAGGCCGCTTTTGCCGCGTTGCCGAAATTCCCAATCGTTCTTGCGCAGCAGGCCCACCTGGCCAAAAAAGACGTCGGGCTTTTCGCCGGTGGGCAGCGGTTGGCCGTGCAGCTTGGCAAGCTCGGGCCGATAATCGAACGAGTCAATATGGCTCAGCCCGCCGCAAAGAAAGATGTGGATGGCTCGCTTCGCTTTGGCCGGCAAGTGCGGTGGCGGATCATCGGCTTCGCCGGGCACCGCGGCGGCGATCGCGGTCTTCTCCCGAGCGAGCAATCCGGCCAGCGCGGCCGTGCCCAGTCCCGCGCCAACCCAGGAAAAGAAATCGCGGCGCGTGGGCAATGAGTCTGAAAGCGTGGCGTGGTGGTTGCTATGCATGCGGTTTGCTTTCAGTCGATATACAAGAATTCGTTGGTATTAAACAACACGCGACAAAAGGCCGGCAGGCCATGCTCCACGACAAACGCCTGCGCTTCGACCAACTCCTCCGGCCGCGGCGCGCGGGCCAATGCCAGGCGATAAGCACGCTCGATCTGCGCCGAACTTTCAGCGCCGGCCTCTTCGCGCAGCCGCCGGGCAAAGCGATCGGACATGCGCAGCACGAACGAATCGTTCAACAACGCCAGGGCTTGCAACGGCGTGGTTGTGACGGCACGCGCCGGGGCGATGGTCGAAGGGTCGGGACAATCGAACACGTCCAACAGCGGGCAGGTGCCCGAACGAATCACGGTGCGATAGAGGCTGCGTCGCTGATAGGCGAAACCTTCGGCATCGTAAACTTCATAAAACTGGCTGTTGTTGGTGAAGGTGCGGAAATCGCGATAGCCGGGCCCGCCCATCTCAGGGTTGAGTTGGCCGGCGACGGCCAAGATAGCGTCGCGCAAAACTTCAGCCTCCATGCGCAGCGGGCTTTTGCGCCACAAAAGACGGTTAGCCGCGTCGACCGCCGCGGCTTGCGGTTGATGCGCGGCGGCGCGACGATAGGCCGCCGAAAGCAAAATCCGCCGGTGCAACTGTTTCAAGCTCCATTTCTGACGGATCAACTCCGCCGCCAGCCAGTCGAGCAGGTCGGCATGCGACGCACGCCCGCCGTTGAAGCCGAAATCGTTGGGCGTTTCCACCAGGCCTGCGCCAAAGTGATATTGCCACAGACGGTTGACGATGACACGCGCCGTCAAGGGGTTGTCGGGCGACGTAATCCACTCGGCCAACTTCACCCGGCGCTCGGCCTCCGGCGCATCGGGCGCGAGGCCAAAATCGGCCTGGTTTGGGCAAACGGCCGCGACGCCGCCGGCGGCAACCACGTCGGCCGGTTGCCGCGTATCGCCGCGCCGCAGGAGGTGAGTGACTTTCGGCTGCGAGGGCACAATCGCATACGCTTGGCCGCCCGCGAGTAGCCGCCGCCGGCTCTCAATCGACGACAATTCAAACAGCAAGCAATTGCGCCGGTCGCGTTCGGGCGGCGTCAAGGCGGCGGTGATTTCGTCTTCTGAAACGGTGGCCGGCGGCGCTCCCGCCACGGCGGCCACCTCTTGTGGTTCAAGAGCACGGTCATAGAGCGCCGCGTGCTCAATGGCGCCGGCGAGCACTTTGTTCGCGCCCAGCGGAGCGTGTCGCAGTCCGAACACGATTTGTGATTTGCCCGGCTCGAAGGTTTCCACGCCCGCCGCCTGGTAGGACTGGCCGTAGGGCAAACCATCGCGATAAACGGTGATCTTACGGTCGGCCGCATAGACCACGGCGATATGGACCGGCCGTTGGGCCGCCTCGGTTTCGGCCGCACCGCCGACATCCTGTGTACGGAGAAAGAAGTTGCTGCCGGCGACCCAGCGGCCCGGCTCACGCTCGCCATAAACAATGGCGTCGAACTTCGCGCCGTCGAACGATTGCACGCCGATCACGCCGCCGCCGCGCTGCGTAAGATCACTAAGACGCACCCAGGCGGCGAGCGTTTTCGCGGTCAACGGTCGATCGAGCGGCGAGGTCGCGGCGAAAGCGCCGCCGCCCGGCAAGATCAATTGGCCG
>DASVGM010000088.1:0-3527 GCA_036379555.1 Pirellulales bacterium
CCCTCGACGTCGATCCTGGGATCGACGTACGTCGCCACGTCGGGCCGCCATTCGGCCTTGGCCGACCACTGCTCCGCGAGCTACGGATGTCCGAGCGCCGCTTCCTCCAGGCTAAGCAACTGGCAAGGAGCGTGCGCGCGCGGGGCCTTCTCGACAAAGGGCCGAATGGTTTCCGCCGCTTGCCGTGGGCGATCCGCGCGCAGCAGAATTCGCGTCAGGCCGATCGCCGCCATGAGGTCGTCAGGATTGCGCCGCAGCGCCCTGCGAAACGCCTGCTCGGCGCCCTGCGCTGACTCCTGCCGCAACCGGATACGCCCCATCCGCACCCAACTCTCCGCCTCGACCGCCCCCAGGTCGATCGCCCTCGTCAACTTTTGCTCGGCATCCGTCAGGCGGCCAAGTCGTTCGAGAACGACGGCCCAGAGATAGAACCCATCTTTCGATTCGGGCGCCAGCTTGATCGCCTCGCCGCAACAGATTTCAGCTTGGGGCAAGCAGCCGTAGGCCAGATAAAGCTTCGCCAAAGATTGCCAATCGTCGACGCTTGACAGGTTCATCCAGCGCTGATGCCAGGCGACCGCCGCGGCGACCTCCTCATCGACGTGGTCCAGCTTCACGGCGGGAATTCGGGCGCGCGTCGCCAGATGCGCGACGATAACGGTCGCGAGCACGACCTCGGCAGCGACGAAAACCGCAAATCGGCGTTGCCATCGCGACATTACTCGGCGCTCGCTTCCCGGCTCATTTCACCCCTGCGCGAGCCGCCCTCGGCCGCGCGGAGATGCGCCGCCCGCGATGCTGATTGGCTCATCCAAGCGGACACGCGCCCCAGGCGATCAAACGGCGGCCGCAGATGCAGCCCCCCCGCCACGACGTCGTCGCGGCCATCGCCGTTCAAGTCGCCGCACGCGACGGTGACCAAATGCGTCGGCGCGGTATCGAGCGGGCGAAGCTGAAAATTCTGCGCGCCGTCGTTTTGCAACCAGACGATGCTCGGCAACTCGCGGTCATTCCAGTCATTCATGAAACTTGCCAACACGACGTCCAAATCGCCGTCGGCGTCCAAATCGCCCGCGGCGGCGGCGTAGGTCGAACCGTACGTCGCGATCCGCCGCGCGGCGAACCGCCAATCGCCCAGGTTTTCGAGCCAAAAACAGCCATGATACGGCTGCGGCCAGGTGTAGTTCTCCTCCAGGTTGTCGCCGACCGGAAGCAGCAAGTCGGCATCGCCGTCCTGATCGAGATCGGTCAGCACCAATCCCGCGCTGCCTAGATCGTAATTCAACGAGGAAAACAGTGTCCGCGGCCGGAATTCTCCATGGCCGTCGTTCTCGAACCCCAACACTTCTTCGTCGTCTTGGGAAATGACCGTCGCGATGTCCAGATCGCCGTCGCCGTCGAAATCCGCGACCGGCACATGAATGGCGCCCGCGCGCGACCAAAGCCGGTGCTCGCAAAATTTTCCCGCCGAGAGATTTTCCAGCCAGAGCACTTCGCCGCGTGAGTAGCCAAACACGGCGACCGCCAGATCGAGATCGCCGTCGCCGTCAAAGTCGCCGGCTTGGGCATCGGCGACGCGGCGCACGGCGTCCAACAACACATGCCGCCGATAACCGCCTTGAGCACCCTGGTTTTCCAGCAAAACCAAGCGGCCAACCAACTCATCCGAGGGCCAAATGTCGCCCAATTCCGCCACCACGACGTCCCGATCTCCATCCGCATCAAGGTCGACCAGTGTGGCATGCGCCGGCACCAGCAGGTTCTCCGCCAACAGGTGCTCGCGCCAGCCGGCCGCGGTCGATTCGTACCACATCACCGCGTTGCGTTGCGGATCGCAAACCAGGACGTCGTTGACCCCATCGTTGTCGAAATCGACGATCTGGACGTTCGTGATGCGGGCCTTCTCTGGCGTCGCTCGCTCACTCGTTGCCGCGGCTTCGATCGCGACCTTTTGCCAGCTCAGGCCGCTTGCCTTCCAAACGGGCGGGCGCGACGCGTATTCGACCGGCTCATGGGCGTGCCGCCACATGGCGTAAACCGCGCCAGCCGCGCCCAGCGCGCACGACAACAGGGCGACCGTCAGCAAATGGCGTCGCATAAACCTTCTCCACTCCACTTGATCGAACCACGCGAGCCCGTAAGCAACCCCCATGGTGCGCGGCGAATCCAACATACCTCAGCGGGCCTCTCGCATCCAGAAGCCACGCGCGTACGGCGCGGAAGAGCCTGGCCGGTAGGGTCGCCCGGTCTTTTTCGCAAGCGTTTCGATCGAACGCCGCTTGGCCCTGCTTTCGCCCCGTCGTACAATCGCGTTCATGCGCATCATCAAAATCTCCGCCTATCATGTCGACCTGCCCCTCCGCGAAGGAACCTACAAATGGTCGGGCGGCAAGTCGGTGTCCGTTTTCGACAGCACCGTTGTGCGAGTGGACACGGACATCGGCATCACCGGTTTTGGTGAAGTTTGCCCCTTGGGACCGGCCTATTTGCCGGCTTATGCCGCCGGCTGCCGAACCGGAATCGCCGAGTTGGCGCCGCATCTGATCGGCGAAAATCCGCTCGAACTCGGCCGCCTCAATCGCCGCATGGACGCCGCTCTCAAGGGCCACCCTTATGTCAAATCGGCCATCGACATCGCCTGCTGGGACATTCTGGGAAAAGCCGCCGGCCAGCCGGTTTGCACGCTCTTGGGCGGCCGCTATGGGGAGGATTTTTGCCTGTATCGGGCCATCTCTCAGGAATCGCCGGATGAAATGGCCGCCAAAGTGGCCGGCTATCGCGCGGAGGGCTATCGCCGTTTTCAACTCAAGGTGGGCGGCGACCCGGATGTCGATATCGAGCGCATTCGCGCTGTGGCCGCAATGCTGGCGCCGGGCGATCGCCTGGTGGCCGATGCCAATACCGGTTGGCTCATGCACGACGCCCTGCGCGTGGTGCGCGCGGTGCGCGACGTTGACGTTTACATCGAGCAGCCGTGCTTAAGTTATGAAGAATGCCTCACGGTGCGGCGGCACACCGATCATCCGTTTGTGCTGGATGAAGTGATCGACGGCATCGACATGCTTTTGCGCGGCCGGGCCGACCTGGCGATGGACGCGGTGAACATCAAGATCAGCAAGTTCGGCGGCTTGACCAAGGCCCGGCAGGCCCGCGACCTGTGCGTTTCGCTGGGCATCGCCATGACGATCGAAGACACCTGGGGCGGCGACATCGTGACGGCGGCGATCGCGCACTTGGCGCACAGCACGCCGCCTGAGTTGCTCTTCACGAGCACCGATTTCAACAGTTACGTCACGCGTTCGATCGCCGAGGGCGCGCCGCAACGAAAGCAGGGGCGCCTGGCGGCGGGAGTCGCCGCCGGATTGGGCGTGTCGCCTCGGATCGATCTACTAGGCGCGCCCGTCGTGGAAGCGGCTTGAAAAAGCTTTGAAGCTGTCGCTGTTTGTGCGATGATATGCTGATGATGCGTGCCAGTTCTTTTGTCTGTCTGGTTCTATGTTTTGCGCTGGCCGCGAGCGCGGACGGTC
>DASVGM010000089.1:0-2603 GCA_036379555.1 Pirellulales bacterium
ATGCCGCGCCCGTGCGAATGTCAAATTGCGCGCCATGGCGCGGGCAGGCGATCGTATGATTGTCGAGATCGCCTTCGCTCAACGGGCCGTCGTCGTGCGTGCAAACGTCGCCGATGGCGAACACCTCGCCCGATACATGCAACAAAACCACAAGCTCGTCGTCAAGTTCGACGACCAACCGGCCGGGATCGGGTATTTCAGACAATCGGGCGACGCGTTGAAAATCCATCGGTGTTCGTGGGTTGCATTTGCTACGGGGCCAGTTTTTTATATCGCACGCGAATCGCAATGAGGCGTTTTTACGCGCTCGAGTAGGATGGCCTTCCCAGGCCGTCACCCTGGCTGGTGACGGGCCAGGAGGCCCATCCTCCGGTGGCGCCAATTGTCTCATTCCAGCCCGCGTGCGGTCTATTCTATTGCATCGACGCCCGGCGGCCAATGCGGCTCAACGACCGGCCTCGTCCTTGCCGAGCTTGTATTCAATCGAATCGACCAGGGCGATCCAACTGGCTTCGATGATGTTCTCGCTGACGCCGACCGTGCCCCAAACGTCGTGCTCGTCGCGGCTTTCGATAACGACACGCACACCGGCGGCCGTGGCCGCTTCGGAGTTGATCACGCGCACCTTGTAATCGACCAGGTGCATGCCGGCCAAGCTGGGATACGTCGCCAGGAGGGCCTTGCGCAAGGCCGCGTCCAGGGCGTTGACCGGCCCGTCGCCCTCGGCGACTTCATGCCGCACGCTCTCGCCCACGCGCAGCTTCACCGTCGCCTCGGTGGTCAACGCGTCGCCGCGGTCGGCCTCCACGGTGACATGAAAATTCAGTCGCTCAAAGTGCGGTCGATACGTGCCCGTGCAGCGCTGCACCAAAAGATGAAACGATCCCTCGGCCGCCTCAAATTGATAACCTTCGTTCTCCATCGTCACCACCTGCGCCAGGATTTTGTCCATCAAAGCCCGATCGTGTTCGAGATGGTGCTTGGCGGTGAGAGCCATGATATTGGACCGGCCAGACAGTTCGCTCACGAGAATCCGCCGCTCGTTGCCCACCTGCTCGGGCGCCATGTGTTCGTAGCTGCTGGCGACGCGGGCCACTGCGTGAACGTGCATGCCGCCTTTGTGAGCGAACGCGCTCTGGCCGACAAACGCCTGGTTGGAGCGAAAGTTCATGTTCGCCAGTTCGTAAACGTAGCGCGACAGCTCCGTCAAGCGGGCCAGACTGCCGGGCGACAGCACCTCATAACCTTGTTTCTTCAACGCCAAATTGGCGATGACCGAAATCAGATCGGCGTTGCCGCAACGCTCGCCGAGGCCGTTGATGGTGCCTTGCACATGCACCGCTCCGGCGTCGATCGCCGCCAAAGAATTCGCCACCGCCAGCTCGCAATCGTTGTGGCAGTGAATGCCCACCGGCGCCGTGAGCGCCGCACTGACGGCGCGGGTCATTTCGGCTACTTCTTCGGGCATGCTGCCGCCGTTGGTATCGCACAGCACGACCACGTCGGCACCCGCCTGGGCGGCCGCTTGCACGGTTTGCAAAGCATATTGGCGGTTGGCTTTCCAGCCGTCAAAGAAATGCTCCGCGTCATAAATCACTTTTTTGCCCGCCTGCCGCAAATAGCCGATGGTTTCGGCGATCATCGCCAGGTTTTCCGCGAGTGCCACGCGCAGGATTTCATTGACATGGAAATCGGACGTCTTGCCGACGATGGTCAGCACATCGGCCTGCGAATCGAGCAGGGCTTTCATGCCGGGGTCGTCGGCCGCGGCGACTCCCTTGCGTCGCGTCATGCCAAAGGCTGAAATGCGGCCTTTGCCTTGGGCATGAGACGTGGCTTTTTGAAAGAACTGCGAGTCTTTGTCGTTGGAGAGCGGGTAACCGCCTTCGACATAATCGAAGCCCATTTCCAGCAGGCGTTCGGCGATGAGCAGCTTGTCTTGCAGCGAAAAGCTCACGCCTTCGCCTTGGCTGCCGTCGCGGAGCGTGGTGTCATAGATTTCGATGCGGCGGGTCATATTCAATCTCTTTCGATCTGGACTTCTTTCAACAAAAAAACCCTGGGGCCGGCGGCCTCAGGGTTTGCGGTGTAGCGACAAGACCAGCACTGCCCTTTAAGGCCGATACTCCTGCTTAATAATAATGAAGCCACCGGCGATCGTCGCGCATGCGCACGCAGACGCGCGGCGAGAAGCGATTCGATCGGTGGTGGCGGCGAGGGTTTTCATCAGCACAAGTGGTCAAACTGGTATGTGACAAGAATAAATCAGTCGGGCGGTACTGTCAATTGTTCCGTAGCAGACTTCGTAAGAAGTCTGGCGTATTCCGCCGTTTCGAGCTATGCTGAGAATTGGCCGGCCAGTGCCATTTCAGCCATTTCAATATGTCGAGCATCGCCCCAAGTCCCAGCGAAAGCGCCCCGTCGCAAACCGACCTACCTGACGAAAAGCGGCTTCGCGCTCAAGCCCGGCGGAGGGCTACGTTCTGTCCAGGATCGGGTTGGGCGTTGCTTGGTCATGGCCGTCGTGGAACGATCGTTTTTATCAGCTTTCTGGCTTTCGCCGCCGCGCTGGTGTGGATGCTATGGTCGCTGAGCACGCCAAG
>DASVGM010000090.1:0-2911 GCA_036379555.1 Pirellulales bacterium
AATGCGCCGCATGGTACCACGAAATACACCCCACCGAAAATAAATAAAAACATGGGTCGCAGAGCGAGGCACGACGAAGACGACGAGGACCAACCGGAAGACCGGCACGAGCACGAGGAGAAGGATCCGCTCGACGATGACGACATGTCGCTCGACGCCGCCGATTCCGGCGCCTTGAGCAGTTCGCTGGCCGCCGCCGGTGACGACGAATTCGACGAAGACGATTTTGATGACGACTTCGACGACGATTTTGAGCGCGAACTGGACGACGAGTTGAACGAGGATCTCGGCGAGTTCGACGAAAAGATCGACGGCGAGGGCGACGACGAAAACAATGCGGACGTAGCCTTAGAGGAAGACGAAGACTTCTAGCGTGCCGCGCGGCCTCGCGCGCCGAGGATCGCCAAAATGGAATCATTCTATCGCAGCATCCTTGAATTTGAGTTCGACGAGCCGGGCGTTTCGCTCACCTTTAGTCAACGGCTAGCGAGGGACAACGGCTGGTCAGAGCCATTCGCAAATCGCGTTATCGAGGAATACAAAAAGTTCGCCTTTCTGGCGGTGGCCGCGGGACATCCGGTGTGCCCGTCGGATGAGGTCGATGAGGCGTGGCATCTGCACCTCACCTATACAAGATCGTACTGGCAGCGCTTCTGCCCGCTGCTTGGCAGGCCGCTACATCATCATCCAACCCAAGGAGGCCCTGCGGAGCTTAAGAAGCATGTGGCCTGGTATCAGCAGACGTTAGCCAGCTATCGTAGGTTGTTCGATAGCGAGCCGCCTCGCGATATTTGGCCGACGGTCGAAGAGCGGTTTTACCTCGGCCAAGGCCGCCGCCGAATCAACCTCAACACACATTGGGTGATTCCCAAGCCGCGGTTATGGCATGTGGGAGCGATGATCATGGCGGCCGGCGCGGCGCCGGTGGCGGGTGTAACGCTCAATCCGCTGAACTTCAACGGGCCGACGTTCCTCGTCTTGTATTTGGTGCTATTGACGCTGGTCGTCGTCGGCGCCGCGTCGCTCAGGCAGTTACTGCGAAGCCCCGCGGGCGAAGCGGCGGACGGAGAGCTTGACCCATACGAAGTCGCCTGCTTGGCCGGGGGCAAAGGCTTGGCGATTCGCGCGGCGATGGCCTCGCTGGTCAATCGCGGCGCGCTCATCGTGCGTCGCGTCAAAGCGAAATCAATTCGGTTTTTCACGGTGGCGAAAGAGTTCCGGCTTGTCGCCGCGGCGCCCTTGGAGGCATCTTCACCCGCCTTGGAGCAAGCGATTCATTCCGCCGCCGGCGGCGCTGGGCAAACATTGCCTAAACTTCAGCAGGCTGCCGACAATCAGGCGGTGGAACTGGTGCATCGTCTGCGCCGAATCGGCCTTCTGCTCGACGAAGGCCAGGCGGCCAAGGCCCGCTGGTGGCCGGCTTTGCTCGTTGCCGCCCTGGGTTTGCTGGGAGTAATCAAGATCGCCGTGGGCATCTCACGCGGAAAGCCGATCGGCTTCCTGCTGGCGGCCGTGCTGGGCACGTTTTTCATCGCCGCGCTGTTTTTGAGAGCTGTATCGCGCAGTCGAGCCGGCGATCTAGTGCTTGCAAATCTGCGTGACCGGCATGAACGGCTGAACGTGGCGGCGCACGGTCCTGCGCACGATATGCCTGCCACCGAGGTGGTGTTAGCAACCGCATTATTTGGCATGGCCGTTGTCGCGGGCGGGCCGCTGGATGAATTAAGAGCCGCGTTGCGCGCCCCGCTGAATCAGGGCGGAGGCGGGGGATCGGGTGGCGGATGTGGTAGCGGCTGCTGTGGAAGCGGGTGTGGCGGCGGCGGATGTGGCGGCGGCGGATGCGGAGGATGCAGTTCGTGACCTCGCTCGCGCAACGGTCTGCCTACCTGTGAAATGAAGGCATCATTCGTAACGACAGCCAGCGCGGCCCGGGCAATGACGGAACTGCTCTTCCCGGCCCGTTGCGCGCTGTGCGATGGCGAGTTGCCAGCGGCGCAAAGGCCATTGCTCTGTGCCGCCTGCCAATTCCGCCTTGTTCCCGCCGCGCCGCCGCGATGCGCGAAGTGCGCGCTGACGTTGCGGCAGGCGTTGGTGACGGCGGATGGTTGCCCTAAGTGCGTCGGCGAGGGGTTTCACTTTTCACGGGCCTGGACGCTCGGCGATTATGCCGACGATTTGCGCGAGACGGTGTTGCGCATGAAGCACGCGCGTGAAGAACCGCTCACGGCGGCCGTGGCCGATCTGGTTTGGGATCGCCTGGGCGCGGAGCTGCTCGCTTGGAAGCCGGATGGCGTGCTACCGGTGCCCATGCACTGGCTGCGTCGTTGGTTGCGCGGCACGAACCACGCCGCCACGCTCGCCGAACTGCTGGCGCGGCGGCTTAACTCGCCGCTGTTGCGCTGTATCGCGCGCCGGCGTTTTACCCGTCCGCAAAGCGGGCTTTCGCCGCCGGAACGAAAAACGAACGTCCGCGGCGCTTTTCGCCTTCGCCGCGTCGCATCGGCGGGCGGCAAAAAGATCCTGATCGTCGATGATATACTCACCACCGCCGCGACGACGAACGAGATCGCTCGCCTGCTATTGCGAGCCGGAGCGGCGACCGTCGGCATTGTCGTTGTGGCCAGAACGGACGACGTCTAAGTCGTCCTTTGCGGATCGTCGCCAATCATCGTGTCGCCGCGATGCGCACCGCCTGGCCCGTAGCCGACTTCGTGAGAAGTCGGGTCGTGGTCGTCGGCATCCACTTGGACAGCGGAGCCAGGCCTTAAAAAATCGAAGGTGGGAACCTCGATCACGCCAACCGTTTGCGAAAAAGTACGCGCAACATCCGGATGAACCTTATTTCGACTTTGGCGTGCGGCCGAGGGTTCTCACGGCTTTGTCGGGATCGCGGCCCATCTCGATATCGCGC
>DASVGM010000091.1:0-4390 GCA_036379555.1 Pirellulales bacterium
ACCATGAACACCAAACGATTTTCCCGCGGCAACGAACGCCAACCGCCGCGCGGGCCAAACCGCGCCGTCGTGAACGGCGACGGTGGGCAATGCCTGGGCTGCTAAAAAGTCGCCTTAGCCTGGGTGCCGATTTTTATCCTATTTCTTTTCCGCTGCCCGGCGACCGCGCGGGGGGAGCGTCGTCAAGGCTATCCGCCCTCAACCTAACCATCTCTCGGAGGGAGAGAGGATCATTTTTACCGCGGAGGGCGGCGAAGAGCGATTCGAGCTTTTGATGAGCGGCGAAGGCGCCGGCCAACTTGAGGTCGGCCGCCGCCAACGCCAGATCGAGGTGCCCGGCATCAATGGCGCGGCCCAGCGTTTCGTCGAAATCGACCGGCGGCGTCGGGGAAACGGGCGAGGACAGCAGCGGTGAATCTGGAATCGGTCGCTCAGTCATTTATGCAACGATGAACATCTTAAAGCTGGCGACAAATGGAAAAGTAGCCACGGATGGGGCCTCGCTTCTTGCCAACGATGCCGGCTCGGTTTGCTCACTTATCATCGTCAAGGTAACTGATTACTTGAAGGCCCTTGATTCGGCGGCCGACTAAATCGCGGTCGTGCGTCAACAAGGTGATTCCATAATGTAGGGCGGTTGCGGCAATCCAGCCATCTCCCGACTCAAGCCGACGGCCTTTGTTTGGCCACGCATGTGCGGCTCATACCGCCGGCGCAGCGCCGCGGCTTTTTTCTTGGGATGCAAAAGGCTGGCGATATTCGTGTCGAGCAGCACGATGCTCATGCGGAGGGATCCTCTCGTGCAAGCTTGCGGCGCGCCTCGCGCTCACGTCGCAGGTAATCGAAAAGTTGGTCGGGATCGTCGTCGGCCGGCCAAAGATCGGCGATCGCGTCGAGATCGGTCGCCGGCGTTACGCCTTGTTCCGCAGCTAGCTCGTCAAGTGGCTTTGGCTGCCAAAACGACGATGGCGCTTTGGTCGCGTCCGCGACAACGCGCGGCTCAAACTCGACGTGCGTAAGCTCCGGTAGATTGACCGGTTCGATCGGGCGAAATACGCCGTGCTCGAAAACGGCGTGGATGACGTTGCTCATATCAACTCGCTTCTGCTTTTTCGCTTTCCATTGTACGGGACGGCCTGGGAAGGGCATCCTCCCAGTCATGCCTCCGCCGTCGCGAAAGCTATGATGACGGGCAAAATGGCCCGTGTAAATCTTTGACCCACAAAAAATGGAGATGGAAACATGTACCGCAGCGGCCGTGCCGCCAACCGCCTTTGGCAACTGTCGGAAACCGCCAATAGGCCGATAGGGGGGTGGCGGTGCTTCCATGCCCTGGCATTTCTTGCCGCACCCCTGTAATCATTATTTGGGTAGGTGATCAACAATCGGTTGTTGATCTCATCCACGAGCATGCGTTGACATGTTGTATGGCGCAACTATCTACAGAGCAATAGCTTAGGTAAATCTTACACTTTTCCGCTGTTGGCCGCTGGCCAACTAAGGTAGAATATCGAGTTGGAGCCGACTGCGAGTCGGCCGCTTAGTTCCTGTGCCGGCCGCTCAAAAGGCCGGCGCCCCACTTAATGACCGAAGCAAGTATTGCGGTAGTCGATTCCAAAGCGCTCTTGGCGCTTTTCGGGCCTCGCGATCAGCACCTCAAGCAAATCCGAGACGCGCTCGGGGTGCGCATTTCGGCGCGCGGCGATGAGATTCGCGTCGAAGGCGCCGATGAGGCCGTCAACAAGGCTACCGGCGTGCTGGAAGAATTGCAGGCGCTGGCCGTCCGGCAGGGGCAGGTGGAGGCCGACGACGTGGCCCGTGCCCTGGCCGCCGTGACCGGCCAACATTCCGCCCTGGAAGTGCCGCCGATCGAGGTTTTTCAAGTCGGCCGAAAAATTCAGCCGCGCACGCCCGGTCAGGCAGGCTATTTGCGGGCAATTCAAGACCATGACTTGGTGTTTTGTGTCGGTCCCGCCGGCACCGGCAAAACGTATTTGGCGGTGGCGATGGCGGTGGCGGCGCTCAAGCAGGAGCAAATTCGCAAGATCGTGTTGGTGCGGCCCGCCGTGGAGGCGGGAGAAAGCCTCGGCTACCTGCCGGGCGACTTGCAAGCGAAGATCAACCCCTACTTGCGGCCGTTGCTCGACGCCCTGCGAGAGATGATGGACTACGATCAGATCAAACGCTATACCGAGATGGACCTGATCGAGGTGATTCCGCTGGCCTACATGCGCGGACGAACGCTCAATGAAGCGTTCATCATTCTGGATGAGGCCCAAAACACGACCATCTCGCAAATGAAGATGTTTTTGACGCGCATGGGCCGCAATTCCAAAATCGTCGTGTCAGGCGATGTCACCCAGATTGATCTGCCCAGCCACACGAACAGCGGACTAATTGACGCCATGCGGCGGCTGAAGGGCATTCAGGGTCTCACGCATGTGCGTTTAAGCAATGCCGACATCGTGCGGCACCGATTGGTGCGCGAAATTGTTCGCGCCTATGATGAAGAGCCTGCCCGGCGGCGGGCGAATGAATGAACATACCTTCGACACGTAAACGCCCGCGCAGCGTGCGGGTAACTTCCTTTGAACTCGCCCCCGGCCGGCTGGCCAAGGCTCTGTCCGTGCTGCGCCGCGGCGATGTGCTGTTGCGTATCTGGCTGGCGCTGGCGGCGGCCGCCGCGCTGTGGGCCGTCTCGTTGGGCTGGCAGCCGCCGTTTATTTATCATGTGGGCTACGTTCCACAGCGGAACATTACCGCACGGGTGGGCTTTTCCGCCCCCGATCCACGCGTGCTTGCGGCCGAAACCGAACAGTTTTTGCGGTATGAGCCGGGCGAAGCCTTGGCCCTGGCCGGTGAACCGCTCAGCCAAAACACAGTCGATCTCTTGGAGCGGGAATACCGCGCGTACGTGGAGGTGTTTCCGCTGGAGCGCGCGATCGAACGCGGGGCCGCCATGTTTGCCTTCATCGCCGGCTTGCTCGCCATGTCGGCCTATTACGTTTATCTGCGCGATCGCCGGCTAATCTCCGATCTCTATCACACGTTGCTGATGCTCGCTATGTCGTGCATCGCCCTGCTTTTGGCGCGTTGGACCGCGCGCGATCCTTGGCGCGCCGAGATCATTCCGCTGTTGCTGTTTGGCCTGACGGTGGCCATCGCTTACGGCCGCGAACTGGCGCTGGTGCTCTCCGCGGCGTTGACTTTGGTGTTTGTCATTGCCGATGGCGCCAGCCTGGCGCAACTGGCCTTGCTGCTGGGGCTGTTGACTTCGACCATTGTGCAAGTGGGCCGTATTCGCAGCCGCCGCAAACTGATTTGGGTCGGCTTCATCGCGGCGGTCGTGGCCCCGATATTAACCTTGGCGGCCGGCATGCTCGACGGCCAACCCCTGGGCGAGCCGCTTTTTACGCTGTCTCGCAAAAACGCTGTTTGGACGCTGTTGGCCGGTTTTTTAATCACCGGACTGCTGCCGTTCGTCGAAGGGCTGTTTGGCGTGTTGACCGAGATCAGCCTGCTGGAGCTGGGCGACGTGGCCCATCCGCTGTTGCAAGAACTGGTGCGGCGCGCGCCTGGCACCTATAACCACTCCATCAACGTGGCGTCGATCGCCGAGGCGGCGGCCGAGGCCGTCGGCGCGCGCGGCTTGCTGGTGCGCGTGGGGGCTTATTTCCACGACATCGGCAAAATGCTCAAGCCGCATTACTTCGTGGAGAACCAGGGCGTGGAAGAGAGCCGGCACGATTCACTCGTGCCCGCCATGAGCACGCTGATTATCATCGCCCACATCAAAGACGGCGCCGATCTGGCCCGGCAACACCGCCTGCCGCAGCCGATCATCGACATGATCGAGCAGCACCACGGCACGACGCTGGTGGAATATTTTTATCGCCGCGCCAGCCAGCAATCGGCCGGTGATCCCGATTCGGCCGCCGTGCCGGAAAGCTCCTTCCGTTACCCCGGCCCAAAACCTCAGACAATTGAAGCCGCGGTGTTGATGATGGCCGACACCGCGGAAAGCGCCAGCCGCGTTTTGGTCGAACCCACGCCCTCGCGCCTCGAGAGCCTGGTGGGGGAAATCGCCATGAAAAAACTCCTCGACGGGCAGTTTGATGAATGCGGCCTGACGCTGGCGCAGCTCCACAAGATTCAAGACAGCTTGGTCAAGTCGCTCACGGCCGTCTATCACGGCCGCGTCAAGTATCCGGATCAGCGCACGGCGTAAGCGCCGGTTCTCAAACGCTATCCGAAAAACTCGCCGTGGGGCGGGCCACCGGCCCGTCTGGTGCGAAAGACGGATCGGCGAGCCGCCCCACGATCGCGCCGTCGCGACCAAACCGGGTTTTGGAGCAATACCGTTGAAATAGGCGCAAGTCACAGCACTTGA
>DASVGM010000092.1:0-3522 GCA_036379555.1 Pirellulales bacterium
GCGCCTGGTCGTGGCGCTGGCTAAGCGATACCGCAATCGAGGAGTGAGCTTCCTCGATCTGATTCAAGAGGGAAACGCCGGACTGCTGCACGCGGTCGACCGTTGGGAACCGACCGGAAGCAAGTTTTCCACCTATGCCACCTGGTGGGTCCGGCAGGCCATGAAGGAAGCCATTCATGCGCAGTCGCGAACGATTCGCTTGCCGGAGCAAGTGGTCGACAGGCTGCGGCGGCTTCAAGGCGCGACGCGTTTCTTGTTCGAGCAACAGGGTTGCCGTCCCGACCTGGAAGCGATTGCCCAGCGGGCCGGAATGTCGCTCGAACAGGCCGAAAAAGTGCTGCGCATTCATCGCGAGCCGTATTCTCTCGATCAACCGTTTGACGCGCGCGGCGAAAGCGTGATGGCTGAAATGATTGTCGATTATCGCCGCCAACGGCTTGAAGACGATCTGACGCGGGAGCAACTCAAGGCTCGGCTGGCCGATGTGTTGACCGATTTGAATGAGCGGCAGCGCGCGGTGATCAACTTGCGATTCGGCTTGCTCGATGGCTCGCAACGAACGCTCGACGAGGTGGGCAAGCTGTTATCGCTCACGCGCGAGGGGGTGCGGCAAATTGAGCTGAGGGCGGTCGAACGCTTGCGTCACCCGACCCGCAGTCGCTTGTTACAGGGCTTTCTTGACATGGAGGAAATGCATACAATCAATCAGGGATGAACCGGCGGGCAAGCCGGTACGTATCTGCGACTGGCTGGCCGTGAGCGCCCGGCGTCCGAGTGGACGTTGGGCTTTTTTATGCGCTTACGGCGGTTCTTCGCGCGCTTCGTGGGGCGTTTGCCTGATGCCGCGTTCATTGACTGTAAGTATCGCCGACGACGAACCATTAACCCGCCAGGTGCTCGACCGCATTCTGGCCGCGCTGGGGCACCGCGTGCTGAACGCGGCGGAGAATGGGCAGCAGTTTATCGAGCAGTGTCGGCGGCAGGCGCCCGACCTGGCGATCATCGACTTGGAAATGCCGATGCTCGACGGCTTGGCGACCGCGGAAGAGTTGCGAGCGATCAGTTCGATTCCCATCATCTTGCTCTCAGGCCATCCTGATTTCCACCAGGTGGTGCGGCAGCAGGAGCCGATTGACGTTTATCTGCCCAAACCGGTGACGCTGGGCGTGTTGCAAGCGGCCATCGAGCGGGCGGTGGCGCCAACCGGTTGTACCAAGCGCGGCCGGAAGTGAGGCTTCCTTTTGGAGTGCGGCGATTCATCGCCGCTTTCCTCCGTCGCGGAGCGACCTTTGCTTTTTGACCGAGACGGACAGTGGAAGCAGCGGTTGCCGGGCGGCCAGCGATATGCGCGACGCCACAAAAAGGCGGCCGAAGCCGCAAAGGAAAGCGAAGATGAATCACCGTACTCCAACAGGCGGCCCATCCTGGCCTGCTCAATATCAGTTGTTGTGCCGCGACTTGCTTGATGCTAGATTTATTCCGCCACGATCGGGGCCTGCCCCCGTCGAGCGCTGACTGACGGGCTAGATTTATGGGGCTGAAATCGGAAAGAAATCAGCAGGGAGCGTTCGTTCTAGTCCGTCACCCATCATCCGTGACGGGCCAGAAGGCCATTCTCCAGCGGCGTCGAGTATTTATCATCCGGTCCTCTTTTCCAACGGGGTACAGCATGGCTTGGTTCCTTCTTGCCGTCGCCGGATTGCTGGAAACCGCCTGGGCCATCGGCTTAAAATATACCGACGGTTTTACACGGCCCTGGCCCAGTGCGCTGACCATCGTGGGAATCGTGATTAGCATGTTTTTGCTCTCGCTGGCCGCCCGAGACTTGCCGATCGGCACAGCGTATTCGGTGTGGGTGGGCATTGGGGCCGCCGGCGCGGTCGTGTTCGGGGTGGTGCTGTTTGGCGAACCGGCGAATTTTGGCCGACTGTTCTTTCTTGCTTTATTGCTGATCTCGATTGTCGGGTTGAAGATGACAGCCCACTAACCATGAACAAGCCATTATCATTCGCGGACCAACTCTTTGGCTTGCACGGCGAGGTCGCGGCGCTGGTGGGCGGCGCGGGGCGGATTGGCAAGGCGCTGGCGCGCGCCTTGTCCGCCGTCGGGGCCAAAGTGGCCATTGTTGACGTGGATGAAAACGCCGCGCAGTCGCTCGTCGCTCAAATTCGCCAATCCGGCGCTCAAGCCATCGCCGTCCCGGCCGACGCCACGCGCGCAGAGCAACTCGCCGAGGCGGTGGAGAGAATCACTCGCGAGTTGGGGCCGCCGGCCATGCTGGTCAATACGGCCCAATTCCGCGGCGACGGCTTCTATTCATCCAACGTCGAAGATTACGCGCGCTCAGCCTGGGATAAAGTAATTGAAACAAACCTCACGGCGGTGCATCTCGCTTGCCAGGTCTTCGGCCGCTCGATGATTGCCAACGGCGGCGGGCGAATGGTCAACCTGGCGTCAACGTATGGGGTGGTTTCGCCCGATCCACGCATCTATGGCGATTCCGGCGTCAATTCGCCGGTTAGCTATGCCGCCGCGAAGGCGGGCGTGATTCAACTCACACGTTACCTGGCCATCCACTGGCGCGAACGAAACATTCGCGTGAACTGCCTCGTGCCGGGCGGCGTGTTCGATGGCCAATCGGCCGATTTTACGGCCAATTATTCCGCTCGCACGCCGCTGGGGCGCATGGCTGCGCCGGAAGATTATCAGGGCGCCGTCATTTTCATGCTCTCCAAGGCCAGCAACTACATGAGCGGCGCGGTTGTCACCGTGGACGGCGGCTGGACCGCGTGGTAAAGCGAAGTGCATGTCGCGGTTTCCAACCCCCGCGACTCGTCGTCCGCGAGCATCTTGGCCACCAACGCTTTAAGAGGCTATCCGAAAACCGCTTGCAGACCCGTAGGGTGGGCATTGCCCACCATGATTTCATGGTGGGCAATGCCCACCCTACACAAGCGAAACTGGGCGGTATTGGCGACCGAGGCGGCGCCCTACTTGCGGCAGCTTTTTTTCTGTGTCATATTCTGGTTTCTCCGTCTCGGCAATGGCTTGTGTGGGGATTCCAATCGCGATGCAGATTTGGCCGGCGATAGACTTGCGTGGCGGCAAGTGCGTACGCTTGCAACAAGGCGACTACGACCGTGAAACCGTCTTTGGCGACGATCCTGCCGCCATGGCTCGGCATTGGGTCGATCAAGGCGCCGAGTGCTTGCACCTGGTCGATCTTGACGGCGCCCGTGACGGACTGCCGGTCAATTTCGACTCCGCGCGCGCCATTCTCGACGCCATTGACGTTCCCTGCGAATTGGGCGGCGGCGTCCGCGATGAGCAAACCATCGGCCGTTGGTTTGAACTGGGAATCGCGCGGCTGGTCGTCGGCACCCGAGCTTTAAGCGACCCCGCTTGGTTTTGCCAGATGTGCCGCCGCTGGCCTGGTCGCCTGGTGCTGGGGCTTGACGCGCGCGGCGGCCGCGTGGCCACCGCGGGCTGGCTCGAAACCAGTGACGTGGCGGCCACCGACCT
>DASVGM010000093.1:0-4599 GCA_036379555.1 Pirellulales bacterium
AGCACGGCGACGGTCGCCGCCAGGCTTTCGCACCAGATATAACGGCGAATCCGGCGGCGGAGCCTGCCGAGAAGCTGCCGAATGCCGGGCGCGAGTTGGTGATGATCGTTTGACATAGTTCTTACCGTGACTGCAATTGTACACCACAAACCCCTCGCCGTCTGCCGGGCGTCACGCACCGCCCGCCCGGAGCTTTAATTCATCGTAGAACGCGCAAATGGCCGGTTGTGGGAGGTAGCCAATCGCGGTAAAAGATCGTGGCGCCGTCGCTCGTTTTCAGGCGACGTTCGATCGGTTCGTAGGACGGATGCGAATTGTTAGTAGAGGTCATGAAACCACCGCACCGTATGCAAAAACAGTGGCGCCACGTAAATCAAACTGTCAATGCGGTCGAGCACGCCGCCGTGTCCGGGTATGGCCGTTCCCATGTCTTTAATATCCAAATCGCGTTTAATGACGCTGATCGCCAGGTCGCCCAATTGCCCGCCGATGCCCACCAGCAAACCCAAGAGCAGCAACTCAGCCGCGCTAAAGTGTGGCAACGTGAACTTCAACAGCCAAGGCAACGCGAGCGAAACGGCGACGGCGCCGAGCGCGCCGGCCCAGGTTTTTTTGGCGCTAATATTGCTTCGCAATTGGCGGCGTCCCAGCATTTTTCCGAACGTGAAAGCGGCGACGTCGTTCAACTCAACGGCAAACAACAAATACAGCAGATAACTATACGCATGATTCGAGTTGGCCAAGAACGCAAGATGGCCGAACATAAAACCAAAATAGATGAAGCCGATGACGGCCAGAGCCATGTCGCGCAATTGGCCGGCCGTGCGGTTCATTAAAATCGGCATGGTCAAGATCGCCGCCACCACGTACACCGGCAGCGCCATGAAAAGCCCATACCAGCCGGGCACGCCCAACCGCGGATCGGTGAGCAGGCAAACGACGCCCAGCGCGGCCACCCCCGCCTGCGCCGCCGCGTACATGGGGCGATTCTGGCTCAGGCCGGTGGCCCGTGCGAACTCGTGAAGCCCGGCGGCGCCCAAGGCGGTGAAAAAGACAATTGTCACTTCGCGGCCAAGAAACAACGCCGCCAATAAAGCTGGAATCATCATCAGCCAGCCGCGGTACGATCGCCAGGCGTGTTCGACATTCCGGCCCAGACCAAACCGCAACACCGCCAACAGCGCCCCGGCTAACAAAAGAGCGCCGCTGGCCAGCAATACATAAAAGCGAAACGTCGGATCGTGCCAAGCCGTTTGAACGCTCATGGCCGGCCTCGCGGGCCGTCGTCGGTGCGCAACGCGCGTGCGATACGAGCGAGCCGCACCCAGATGGTTTGCAGGCAGCCGGCGACGATGACCAGATGCGTCCAATCGAGGATGGTAAGCCGGCCAAGGTGAATATCCCCGCTTCGCCACAAGACAGCGAGTGTCCACCAGGCGCCGACGTTCAAGGCGACCATCCGCCAAGGTTTGGTCATCAGGCCGCTGAACTCGCGTTGCACGCCGACGGCCTGCCCCAGGATTCCCACGTAGGCCACGAGCAAGGCGAAGATCGCCGCCCAGTAGCCACCCAACATGTGGCAAAGACCGCTATGAGCAACGCCCACGAAAATAACCACGTCGGAAACGCGGTCGGGCAGTTCGTTGACAATCTCGCCGATGCGGCTCGCCTTGCCCGACGCCAAGGCCACCATGCCATCGAGCATGTTCAGCCACAGCCGCACATAGCAAAAGCCGACGCCCAGAATGAGCAACGCGGGTAGTTCGGACGCTCGCCAAAAGCACACGCCCGCCGCGGACGACGCGGCGATGGAAGCGTAAGAAACATAGTTTGGGTGAATGTTCCAGCGCACGCAGAGCCGCACCGCCGAATGGGCCGTGCGACGAAAAACATTGGCAATGGGTCGGCGCCATGCCGGTTCATAGCGGTCTTGCATAGCACGGCATCTTACCATCCTGAATGCAATGGAACACCCAGATCGGCCAGTCGGGCATGCCGCCATCCATCCTTTCAGCAGCAAAAAGAACGGCGGCAGCACCGTGTCGAAGCGCAAACGATGAAACAACTCATTGGCCGGCCAGCGCGCTTGTTGCCACGATGCCGCCTCGTCAAACCAAATGCTGCGCGTCGTGAAATATGGCAAGCGCAACGCCGCGGCCAGTGCGACGGAGAAACAAACGCCCAAAAGCGTGCGCGCGACGGGCCGAAACGGAAACATCCACGCCTTTCGCCGGAGAAATCGCGTCTGGTCGGAAGAAGGGCGCGCGGTCATTTGTTGATTTTCAACTTGGGTAACTCGGCTTGCAGCTTTGCCACGCCGTCATCGGTCACCTTCGTGTTCCAAAGCGAAAGATAGTCGAGTTCCTTGAGGTCCGCCAAGTGTTTCAGCCCCGCGTCGGTGATCTGCGTTTCGTCCAAGCTCACTGTGCGAAGCTGGGACATCTTGCCGAGCCGCTCCAGTCCGGCATCGGTGATATGGTCTTTCCAGAGGGAGATCGATTTCAGTTTGGGCAGCTTGGCGAGCGTTTCCAGGCCAGCGTCGGAAATGGCCGTGCGATCGAGGCGCAGAGACTCAAGCTCTTTCAGCGCCGCGAACCTGGCGACGCCATCGTCGGTGACGCGCGTGCTCGAAAGCGACAGCGATTTCAAACGCGGCAACTCGGCGATGTACTTCGCTCCATCATCGCCGACACTCGTGCCGTCGAGACAGAGGTTTTCCAGGTGGGTGGCGCCGGCCAGACCGGCAAGATCGGCGTCGTCCACGCGCGGGTGGTCGCGCGCGTCGATTTCGACCGAATCGCCCGCCTGAACTTCTTCAACCGCCGACCGAAACAGTTCGCTATCGCTGGGCTGGTGGCAGCCCAGGGCGAGAGACGCGGCAAGGAATAAAAATCGCCAGACAATCACGCGCATCGGATCAAGGCCCTCGTTCATTCAACGGCCGGCGCCTGGGCCAGCGACGGCAAGCCAAGTTCCCGTCGCACCCGGTCGACGTCCGCCGGCAGCAGGTGATAGATGTAAATGGAATAGCCGGCTCTCGCGACCGGTTCAAAACGCTGGAAATATGTGAAATAGGGCCGATCGGAGTAGAACTTTCCCCCATTGCCGTCGGGAATGCCATAGGTGTAGCCGTGCAACATCACCACGCTCACGGCATACCAACCGGGCAGCGGCCCCTCGTCCGCGTTGGATTTTGGTTGTGCCGTTGGCCGCTTGCCGGTTTCGCCTTTCGGCGGCGCCGCGCCGCGCGGTGGCACCACGAACGCGATATCCGCGGCGCGCGGGTCGAAATGGCCGAAGTACGCCAGCCCGAGAGTACGCGCCTCAGGATGCTCGTCGAGCCATTCTTTCAGATACAAAAGATCCTGCCCCCAGTCGATGTTGCTGTCGAGCAGGTGCCAGCGCCCGCCCAGCGGCCCGCCGACAAGCTCGTTGAAATAGGAAAGCGAATGCGGGTAATACCAAAGGCTGCTCGCGATCGACCACGCCAACGCCACGGCGGCCAGTGTGGTCACCAACATGGAGTGCGGTGATTCATCACCGCTTTCCTTTATGGCGGAGCCATCTTTCTTCGCGGTCGTGATGGAGGTCAAAACCCTATCCCGTCGCCGCGTGAAGGTCGCTCCGCGACAACGGAAAGCGGCGATGAATCGCCGCACTCCAAGATCGACATGCGGCCCGATCCTTCCAATCCAGATGAACACGAACGGGAAGATTGGCAGCACGTAGCGGAGATGATGGCTAAACCCGGTCTGTGAACTGACCAACACCAGAATGGCGGCCGCCGGCAGCAAGAGCACAAATTCATCGCGCCAACCAACTGCTTCCACGTCGCGACGAGCGCCGCGGCGAGGGCATTCTTCTCCCTCTCCCTCCGCCAGAGGGCCGGGGTGAGGGCGTGTCGCGCCGCTCTCCGCTTTCCATCCGCTCCGCTTCGCCAGCTTGACAAGCCCTACGCCCACCGCCAGCACAAACAGCGCCCAGGTTCCCAGCGGCACCTTGATCGCCAACCCATACAGATAATAGTACCACCAGCCGCCGTGCCGCCACTCGCCGCGCAGGTATGAATCGTAGCCGAGTTCAAAATCGGATTTCTGATGGTCGATGCCCAGCAGATAATTCGCCGGCAGCGGCACGCGAAAACCAGCCAGCGCGGTCCCCGCGAAGCGATTGCGACGCGCCGTATCGCGATGCGTCAGATCGCGCTCGCCGCCCAGCGCTTCGCTGATAAAATGAAATTCCCCCAGCGGCTGCAGCGCGCCTTCAAAGGCGTAGCCGACGTTCAGCACGTACAAACTCAACACGGCCATCAACGCCAGTTGCGCGGGTTGACGCGGCGTGTCGGGGGGATGGCCATCCCAATCGGCGCGGTTTGCTCGTGACGGGCCGGGAGGCCCATCCTCCGCGCATCGCGCGCCTGGTCTCCGTCGCGCGCACCGGCCGCTGGCGCGCCACAGCAGCCAACTCAGCGGAAACACGGCGTAGAGAATCAGGAACGTTCCTTTGGTCAATTCGGCGACGCCCCAGGCGATGCCCGTCAAAAACGCCCCGTTCCAGGTCGGCCGGCGCAGCCAACGCCAAAACAGATAACAGGCCGCC